>NZ_JBAKHL010000037.1:0-68510 GCF_036902715.1 Micromonospora sp. CPCC 205546 | reverse complement strand
GCCGCCCAGAGCTGCCGGTAGCCGACGTCCGCCGCGCGCTCGGCGGGGTGTGCCGGCCGCCCGGCCGCCCGCGTCGGGGCCACCCGGCCCGCCGGGTGCGTCGGGTGTCCGGCAGGCGCGGGCCGGGTGGCCGCCGCCGGAGCCGGGGCGGTCACCGGGACAGCGCGGTGAGCCGGCCGGCCGCCCGGTCGTCCACCGCCTCGTACGCCTCGCCGGCGGCCCGGACCGCGCCGGCCGTGCCGGCGACCCGGGCGGCGAGCCCGCCGAACCAGGCGTGCACGGCCGCCTCCAGCCCGGCCGACGCCGCCCCGGCCGACCAGAGCGGGGCCGGCACCACCAGCCCGGACGCCCCGGCCAGCCCGTGCGCCAGCCGGTACGCGGTGTCGTCGAGCCCGCGCGCGGCCCGGCGCAACGCGTCGGGTCGTACGGTCAACGGCTCCTCGGTCATCTTCGGGCCCCCCGCCTCACGGAAACATCGACGGCCGCGACGCTAGGCGTCGGCCACGCCCCCGCGCGTGGCCTGTGGACGACGGTCCGCCAGGCGTACGGCCGGTCGTCCACAGGCGTTGCCCCGCGCGCAACCGGCGGCTAATGTGCGCCCGCCCGCGCCGGTAGGGTGAGCGGGTGATCGTCGCTGTCGGCATCGACGTGGTCCTCGTCGAGCGGTTCGCCAAGGCACTGGCACGCACACCGCTGCTCGCCGACCGGCTCTTCACGGAGGCCGAGCGCCGCACGCGCTCGGGCAACCCCCGCTCGCCCGAGTCGCTGGCGGCCCGCTTCGCGGCCAAGGAGGCGGTCGCCAAGGCGCTCGGCGCCCCGGCCGGCCTGAGCTGGCACGACTGCGAGGTCGTGCCGGACCCGGACGGCCGTCCCTGGCTGACCGTCTCCGGCACGGTCGCGGCGGCGGCCACCGAACGCGGGGTCAACCGCTGGCATCTCTCGCTGTCCCACGACGGGGGGATCGCCTCGGCGATGGTGGTCGCGGAAAGGTGATCGGGAGCGTGCCGGGTGGCGGCGCGCCGGCAACGGACGGGACGGGGTGGCATGAAACGGGTGTGGCGGGTCGCGGACGTACGCGCTGCGGAGGCGGGCCTGATGGCCACGCTGCCGCCCGGGACGCTGATGAGGCGCGCGGCCGCCGGGCTGGCCCGGCGCTGTGCGCTGCTGCTCGGCGACCGGGGCGGCGTCTACGCCGCGCGGGTGCTGCTGCTGGTCGGCTCCGGTGACAACGGCGGCGACACGCTCTACGCCGGCGCCCACCTGGCCCGCCGGGGAGCGGCCGTGTCGGCGCTGCTGCTGACCCCCGGCCGGGCGCACGCGGAGGGGATGGCCGCGCTGCGGGCCGCCGGCGGACGGGTCGTCGACCGGCCGCCGGGGACGGTCGACCTGGTGCTGGACGGCATCGTCGGGATCGGTGGGCGCGGTGGGCTGCGGGACACCGCCGACCAGCTCGCCGCCAGCCTGGTGCGGCACCGCGGACGCGACGGCGCCCCCGCCGCCGTGGTCGCCGTGGACGTGCCCAGCGGGGTCGCGGTCGACACCGGCCACGTCCCGCTGACCGCCTCGGGCCGCCCCAGTGCCGTACGGGCCGACGTGACCGTGACCTTCGGCGGGCTGAAGCCCGCCCTGGTGGTCGGTCCGGCCGCCGCGCTCGCGGGCGAGGTGGAGCTGGTCGACATCGGGCTGGAGCCCTGGCTGCGGGGCACCCCGGCGCTGGGCGTGACCGAGTGGTCGGACGTCGTCGACTGGTGGCCCCGGCTCGGCCCGGCCTCGGAGAAGTACACCCGGGGCGTGGTGGGCGTCGCCACCGGCTCGGCCACCTACCCGGGGGCGGCCGTGCTCTCGGTCGCCGGGGCGCTGGCCGGCCCGACCGGCCTGGTCCGCTACGCCGGCTCGGCCAGGGCGGACGTGCTGCGCCGGCACCCGTCGGTGATCGCGACCGATCGGGTCGCCGACGCCGGGCGGGTGCAGGCGTGGGTCTGCGGCTCCGGCCTGGGCACCGGCGAGGAGGCGGCCGCGGAACTGCGGGCGGTGCTCGCCGCCCCGGTGCCGGTGGTGCTCGACGCCGACGCGCTGACCCTGCTGGTCGACGGCTCGCTCGCCGACCGGCTGCGCAAGCGGGACGCCCCGATCGTGGTCACCCCGCACGACCGGGAGTTCACCCGGCTCTGCGGGGAGGAACCGGGCGCCGACCGGGTGGGCTCCGCGCTGCGGCTGGCCGCCTGGATGAACGCGGTGGTGCTGCTCAAGGGCGACCGCACGGTCATCGGCACACCGGACGGCCGGGCGTACGTCAACCCGACCGGCACCCCCGCGCTGGCCACCGGGGGCACCGGCGACGTGCTGGCCGGGCTGCTCGGTGCGCTGCTCGCGGCCGGGCTGCCTCCGGAGCGGGCGGCGGCGGCGGCCGCGTACCTGCACGGGCTGGCCGGTCGGGAGGCGGCCCGGGGTGGGCCGGTGACGGCGCCGGACGTGGCCGACGCCCTGCGCCCGGTCCTCGCCCGCCTGGGCTGATCCGGCCGCTCCCTCCGTGTCGGCGGCCGCGCTGCCTGCCGGGGGACGCGGCACCCGCTGCGACCGGCCCCGATCGGCCACGCCGGCCTCGGTCGGAGGGCTCGGCGCGGAAAGTAGGCTGGGGGCATGTGGCAGGCCGAGGTGCGCGTGGACCTGGACGCGATCCGCGAGAACGTGAGCCGGCTGAGGTCCGGCACCGGCGCCGAGCTGATGGCGGTGGTGAAGGCCGACGGCTACGGCCACGGCATGGTCCCGGCCGCCCGCGCCGCCCTCGACGCCGGAGCCGACTGGCTCGGGGTCTGCACGCTGGACGAGGCGCTCACGCTGCGCCGGGCCGGGCTCGACGTGCCCGTGCTGGCCTGGCTCCTCGCGCCGGGGCTGCCGCTGCACGAGGGCGTCGCCGCCGGGGTCGACCTCGGCGTCGCCAGCCTGCCCCAGCTCGCCGAGATGGTCGAGGCGGGCCGCGCCGCCGGCCGGCCGGCCCGGCTGCACCTCAAGATCGACACCGGCCTGGCCCGGGGCGGCGCGACCGTCGCCGACTGGCCGGCCCTGCTCGACGCCGCCGCCAAGGCGCAGGCCGACGGCCTGGTCGAGGTGGTCGGGGTGTGGAGCCACTTCGTGTACGCGGACTCGCCCGGCCACCCGACCATCGACCGCCAGCTCGCCGTCTTCCACGAGGGGATCGGCATGGCCGAGCAGGCCGGCCTGCGGCCGCGCTACCGGCACCTGGCCAACTCGGCCGCCACCCTCACCCGGCCCGACACCCACTTCGACCTGGTCCGCCCCGGGCTGGCCGTCTACGGTCTCTCCCCCGTGGCCGGCGAGCGCTACGGGCTGCGCCCGGCGATGACCGCCCGGGCCCGGGTGATGCTGACCAAGCGCGTCCCCGCCGGCTCCGGCGTCTCGTACGGGCACACCTACACCACCGAGCGGGAGGCGAACCTCGCGGTGGTGCCGCTCGGCTACGCCGACGGGGTGCCCCGGCACGCCTCGAACAGCGGCCCGGTGCAGCTCGGCGGCAAGCGCCGGACGATCTCGGGCCGGGTCTGCATGGACCAGTTCGTGCTCGACTGCGGCGACGACCCGGTGGCCGCCGGCGACGTCGTCACCCTCTTCGGCGACGGCACCGACGGCGGACCCACCGCCGACGACTGGGCCGAAGCGGTCGGCACGATCAACTACGAGATCGTCACCCGCTTCGGCGGCACCCGCGTGTCCCGCGTCTACGACGGCGAGCGCCCGTGACGTCCCGGCCCCGCATCCCCCTGCCGCGTACCGCGCACGCCAGGGCAGCCGTCGGCGCGCTGGCCGCCGTCGGGGTCGCCGCCGCCGGGCTCGCGGCCGGCGTCGCCACCGAACGCGCCCTGGTCCGCAGGCTCAAGGCCGACCCCACCGACCCGTACGCCGGGGAGGTCTTCGGCGACCAGCGCTACGACGACTCGTTCCGGCTGGAGATGCCCGACGGCACCGACATCCACGTCGAGGTGGTGGAGCCGACCCGGCCCGTGCCCGGCAACCCGACCGTGGTGCTGGTGCACGGCTTCTGCCTGGACATGGGCACCTTCCACTTCCAGCGCAAGCTGCTCGCCGAGCGGGGCGAGCACCGGATCGTCGCGTACGACCAGCCCGGGCACGGCCGGTCGGGGCGGCTGGAGACCGGCGAGTACGACCTCACCGCGCTCGGCCGGACGCTGCGCGAGGTGATCGACCGGACCGCCCCGGAGGGGCCGCTGGTGCTGGTCGGCCACTCGATGGGCGGGATGACCATCATGGCCTTCGCCGAGCTGTTCGGAGAGTTGTTCGGCGACCGGGTCGTGGGCACCGTGCTGATGGCCACCTCGGGCGGCCTGATCGCCGAGACCAAGCTGGTGGCGCCCGCCCTGCTCGGCCGGGTCGGCGCGCCGGTGCTGCACGTGGTCGGCAACGTGACCCGCTACGGCGGGCCGGTGATCGACCGGGCGCGCCGGTCCACCACCAACGTGGCCTGGCTGCTCACCCGCAAGTACGGCTTCGGCACCCGCCATCCCAGCGCCGCCCTCGTGTCGTACGTCGAGACGATGAACTCCCGGACCTCCGCCGACACGGTGACGCGCTACCTGCGGACGCTGGCCACGCACTCCCGGTTCCCGGCGCTCGCCGCGCTGGCGGACACCCCCGTGCTGGTGGTCGTCGGAGACAAGGACATGATCACCCCCGTGACGCACTCCGAGGAGATCGTCCGGCGGCTGCCGCACGCCGAGTTCGTCAAGATCTCCGACAGCGGGCACGTGGTGATGCTGGAGCACGCCGACGAGGTCAACGAGGCGCTGGTCCGGTTCCTGGAGGCGCTGTGAGCCACGTCGTGAAGCTGCCGGCTGTCGAGGACACCCACGAGTTCGGGCGGCGGCTGGCCGGGCTGCTGCGCGCCGGCGACCTGCTGCTGCTGACCGGGCCCCTCGGCGCCGGCAAGACCGCGCTGACCCGGGGCATCGGTGCCGGCCTCGGGGTGCTCGGGGACGTCACCTCGCCCACCTTCGTGATCGCCCGCGTGCACCGACCCGACCCGGCCCGCGGCGGCACGGTGGCGCTGGTGCACGCCGACGCGTACCGGCTGGGCGACGCCGCCGACCCGCGCGCCGAGATCGACGACCTCGACCTGGACGCCTCCGTGGACGAGTCGGTGACCGTGGTGGAGTGGGGCGAGGGCCTGGTCGAGCAGCTCGTCGACGCCCACCTGCGGGTACGCGTCGACCGGCGCGACGACGACACCCGGGTGGTCGAGCTGGAGCCGGTCGGCGGCGACTGGGCGCGGCGCCTGGCCGCCCTCGGGTGAACGCTGTCGTACCGGCTGCCTAGAGTGCGCGGGACGGACCCGACAGGCGAAAGGTTGCCGATGCCCGACGACGCCCCCACCCTGGACCTGCTGGCGCTGCTGCCGGAGGACTGGCGTGCCGTGCTCACCCCGCACCTCGACCCGGCCCGCACCGCCGCGCTGGCCGAGTTCGTCGCGGGCGAGTACGCGACCCGCACCGTCTTCCCGCCGGTCGAGGACCTCTTCTCGGCCTACCGCCTCTGCGCGCCGGCCGACTGCCGGGTGCTGATCCTCGGGCAGGACCCCTACCACAAGGCGGGGCAGGCGCACGGGCTCAGCTTCAGCGTGCGGGAGGGCGTGAGCGTGCCGCCGTCGCTGCGCAACGTCTTCAAGGAGCTGGGCGAGGACCTCGGCGTGCCGAAGCCGCGCGGCGGCAACCTCAGCGGCTGGGCGGCGCAGGGCGTGCTGCTGCTCAACTCCGTCCTCACCGTCCGTGAGGCGACGCCCGGCTCGCACGCCAACCGCGGCTGGGAGGAGTTCACCGACGCCACGATCCGGGCGCTCGACGCGATGGACTCGCGGGTGGTCTTCCTGCTCTGGGGCGGCTACGCGCGCAAGAAGGCCACCCTGGTCACCAACCCGCGGCACGTGGTGCTGGAGGCCGGGCACCCGAGCCCGATGAACCCGCGCGGCTTCCTCGGCAGCCGCCCGTTCAGCGCCGCCAACAAGGCGCTCGCCGACGCCGGCCTGCCCACGGTCGACTGGGAACGCTCAGCCGGCTGACGACGGGCCGGCACCCGCTCGGCTACCGCCCTGCGTCGGTGGGCGCTGTCCGCTCGGCGGGTGCTGTCCGCTCGGTGGGTGCTGACCGCCGCCCCCGCGGTAGCGGCGCAGCAGCTCGGCGGCGCCCGGATCGGTCAACTCCAGCTCGACGAGCGGCACCACCGGGTAACCGCGCCCGCCATGGCGTACCTCGATGGCCTCCGGCAGCTCGTCACACATCGTCGCCCGAAGCTCGCCGTACCGGGTCTGCCACCGGTGCTCGCCGGGCTCCTCGGGCTCGAGCCGCAGCCCTCCGAACTCGCCCCAGCGCCCGTTCCACCGTTGCCCGTATGCCGCGTCCAACCAGGCGGTGAACCGGGTCGAGTCACGCCAGCGGACCGCGATCTCCAGGGCGTCGACCGGTAGGGGCGCGCCCTGGAGCAGCGCGGCCGTGCCGCCCGTGAGCACGTACGGCAGGTCGCCGAGTCTGTCCAGGAACCGGTCCAGCCCCAGGGCGTCGACCCGGTCGGCGAGCGGCCGGGCGGCCAGCTCGGTGATCCGGGCGTCCAGATGCGCGTCGAGCGGTTCCACCGCGACGGCCAGTTGGACGTCCATCGCGGCGAGCAGCCGCTCCAGCACCGGCAGGCTCGGCGCGCGGTCGCCGCGTTCGATACGCGCGACCGAGGCCTGGCTGACGCCCGCCAGCTCGGCCAGTTGTCGTTGGCTGAGCTCGTTCAACTCGCGCTGACGCCGGACGGCGCGGCCGAACAGGGAGACGAGGCGGCTGGTCGACATCCCGACATGATGAACCATGTCTTCGTGCGGTCGATACCTCTCAGGCATATAGATGACTGAGAGGTATCGCGCTCGTTGGGGGCCATCAACGGGGGACCCTCCAAGACGACCGCCGGTAGCCTTCGGTGCGCGAGCCTGAGCCGGCCGGCCGGAGGTCCCCACCTGCACGCCCAAGGCCGCAGGCGGTAGGGGTTGGTGGTTTCCGGCGGGCCGCCGGCGGAGGCGGCTTCCGTGGGGCGCCGGCGGGGGTGGCTTCCCGCGGGTGCCCCGACGCCCCTGGGGCCGGGGGTGGTGCGAGTGCCGGCACCCGGGGGATGGGGAAGGGCGTCACCGGGGGTGACGAAGGGGGCGACTAGGCTGGCTCACCGTGCTGGTACTGGTGGTGGACAGCTCGACGCCCGCGGTGACCGCTGCGCTGGTGGAGGTCGCGGCGGACGGCGTGGCGACCCGTGCGCACCGCTGCACGGTCGACGCCCGCGCCCACGGCGAACTGCTCGCGCCGCAGGTCGACGCCGTGCTCGCCGAGGCCGGTGCCCGTCCCGCCGACCTGGGCGCGATCGTCGCCGGGCTCGGCCCCGGCCCGTTCACCGGGCTGCGGGTGGGGCTGGTCACCGCCGCCACCGTGGGCCAGGTGCTGGGCGTCCCGACGTACGGCGTCTGCTCGCTGGACGCCATCGGTCACCCGGCGGCCGCCGGCGAGCCGGTGCTGGCGGCGAGCGACGCGCGCCGCCGGGAGATCTACTGGGCGGTGTACGACGGCGCGGGCCAGCGGATCGTCGGGCCGGAGGTGTCGTCGCCGGCGGTCGCCGCCGAGCGCGCCCGCGGCCTCGCCGTCACGGCCGCGGTCGGTGACGGCGCGCACCGGTACGCGGACGCGCTCGGCCTGCCCGTGCGGGACGAGCCCCGCTACCCGGACGCGGCCGTACTGGCCGCCCTGGCCGGCGAGCGCATCCGGGCCGGCGCCCCCTCGGAGGCGCTCACCCCGCTCTACCTGCGCCGCCCGGACGCCGTGGCGGCAACCGCTCGAAAGCCGGTGTTGCCGTGACCGTCCGCCTGGAGCGGTTCCGGTGGTGGCACGTCGACGAGGTGCTGCCGATCGAGGCGGACCTGTTCGGCACCGAGCAGTGGTCGGCGGCGATGTTCTGGAACGAGCTGGCGAACGGGCACTTCTACCTCGTCGCCACCGGTGACGACGACGCCGTGCTCGGCTACGCCGGGCTCGCCGTGGCCCCGCCCGACGAGGCGTGGGTACAGAACGTCGCGGTGCGCCGGGACGCCCAGCGGCGCGGGGTCGGTCGGCTGCTGCTGGAGGCGCTGCTCGCCCAGGCCGCCCGGCTCGGCACCCGCAGCACCCTGCTGGAGGTCGCGGCGGACAACGCCCCCGCCCAGCGGCTCTACGCGACGTACGGCTTCGAGCCGATCGGCGTGCGGCGCGGCTACTACCAACCGAGCAACACCGACGCGCTGGTCATGCAGCGCACGCAGGATGTGAGCGATGACTGACGAACCCCTGATCCTCGGCATCGAGACCTCCTGCGACGAGACCGGGGTCGGGATCGTACGCGGGCACACCCTGCTGGCCGACGCGCTCGCCTCCAGCGTCGAGCAGCACGCCCGCTTCGGCGGCGTGGTGCCCGAGGTGGCCAGCCGGGCCCACCTGGAGGCCATCGTGCCGACGATGGACCGGGCGTTGAAGGAGGCGGGGGTGACCCTCGCCGACATCGACGCGATCGCGGTCACCGCCGGGCCGGGGCTGGCCGGCGCGCTGCTGGTCGGGGTGGCCGCCGCGAAGGGCTACGCGCTCGCCGCCGAGAAGCCGGTCTACGGCGTCAACCACCTGGCCGCGCACGTCGCCGTGGACACCCTGGAACACGGCCCGCTGCCCGAGCCGGCGATCGCCCTGCTGGTCTCCGGCGGGCACTCCTCCCTGCTGCTCGTCGACGACCTGGCCCGGGGCGTCACCCCGCTCGGCGCCACCATCGACGACGCGGCCGGCGAGGCGTTCGACAAGGTGGCCCGGCTGCTCGGGCTGCCGTTCCCCGGCGGCCCGTACATCGACCGGGAGGCCCGGGCCGGCGACCCCGCCGCCATCGGCTTCCCGCGCGGCCTGACCGCCCCCAAGGACCTCGCCGCCCACCGCTACGACTTCTCCTTCTCCGGGCTGAAGACGGCGGTGGCCCGGTGGGTCGAGGCACGGCAGCGCGCCGGCGAGCCGGTGCCGCTCGCCGACGTGGCGGCGTCCTTCCAGGAAGCCGTCTGCGACGTGCTGGTGCGCAAGGCGCTCGACGCCTGCCGGAGCAACGGCGTCGGGACGCTCGTGATCGGCGGGGGCGTCGCGGCCAACTCCCGGCTGCGGGCGATGGCCTCCGACCGGGCCGCCGCGCTGGGCATCCGGGTCCGGGTGCCCCGACCCGGCCTCTGCACCGACAACGGCGCGATGGTCGCCGCCCTCGGCTCGCACCTGGTCGCCTCGGGTGTCGCACCGAGCCGGCTGGACCTGCCCGCCGACTCCGCCATGCCGCTGACCACGGTCAGCGTGTGAACCCCGAGGATGGCTGACGTGATCGTGCGGATGTGGGAGGCGCGGGCGGAGCCGTACGGCGCCGCAGACCTGATCACCTGGGTCTGCGACACGGCGCTGCCGGAGTTCGAGCACGACCCCATGCACCTGTCCAGCGAGGTGTTCTCCTCCACCGACCACCGGGTGGTGGTCATCTCCAAGTGGCGCAGCAACCCGCGCCCGCTGCCGGAGCCCCCGGCGACGCTGCTGGCCCGCCCGGCGCACTCCTGGGACTTCACCCAGGTCGACCGCTGAGGCGGGGCCGGCCGCGCGACGGTGGAAGAGGCCGGCCGCGCGACGGTGGAAGACGCGTGAGCCGCGGCACGCCGGGCGGTAATTGGTTGGCGGGGTGACCGGCCCGCCACCTAGCGTCGGTGGGCCATGCGCTTCACACCGGCCGGTGACCCCGGCGTACCCGACATCCGCTCGGCGACCCGCTACCTCGTGTGGCTCGCCGGGCGGCACAAGGCGCTGCTCACCGTCGGCATCCTGCTGGGCGTCGTGTGGATGGTCGCCCAGGCGCTGGTGCCGGCGGCCGTCGGCCGGGCCGTCGACGGGCTCACCCGCCGCGACGAGGACGCCCTGCTCACCTGGGGACTGGTGCTGTTCGGGCTGGGCGTGCTCCAGGCGGTCGCGGGCATCCTGCGGCACCGCTGCGCGGTGCACAACTTCCTCGCCGGCGCGTACGGGACGGTGCAGTTGACCGTGGGCGCGGCGAACCGGCTCGGCGCCGCGCTCCCCCGCCGCGTCTCCGCCGGCGAGGTGGTGAGCATCGGCACGGCCGACATCAGCCAGATCGGCGCGGCCATCGACATCACCGCCCGGGGCGCCGGCGCGATCGTGGCGATCGTCACCGTGGGGGTGATCCTGCTCGGGGCCTCCGTGCCGCTCGGGCTGGTCGTGGTGCTCGGCGTGCCGCTGCTGATGGCGGTCGTCGGGCTGCTCATCCGGCCGCTGCACCGGCAGCAGCAGGCGTACCGGGACTCGGAGGGGGCGCTGACCGCGCGGGCCGGCGACATCGTCTCCGGGCTCCGGGTGCTGCGCGGCGTCGGCGGCGAACCGGTGCTCTCCCACCACTACCGGGCGCGGTCGCAGGCGCTGCGCGCCGACGGCCTGCGGGTGGCCCGCGTCGAGTCGCTGCTGGAGGCGGCCCAGGTGCTGCTTCCCGGCGCGTTCCTGGTGCTGGTCACCTGGCTCGGCGCCCGGTTCGCGCTGCGCGGCGAGATCAGCGCCGGTCAGCTCGTCGCGTTCTACGGCTACACCGCGTTCCTGGTCAGCCCGCTGCGGCAGCTCACCGAGGCGGTGGACAAGCTGACCCGGGGGCACGTCGCCGCCCGACGGGTGGTGCGGCTGCTGCGACTCGCCCCGGAACTGACCGACCCGCCCCGCCCGGCCGTCCTGCCGGACGGCCCCGGCGAGCTGGTCGACGTGGCCTCCGGCGTGGCGGTGCGGCCGGGTCGGTTCACCGCGCTGGCCGCGAGCGCGCCCGAGGACGCGGCGGCGATCGTGGACCGCCTCGGCCGGTACGTCGACTCGGACGCGACGCTGCACGGCGTACCGCTGCGGGCGGTGGCGCTGGCGACGGTACGGGAGCGGATCCTGGTGGCCGACAACGACGCGCACCTGTTCACCGGGCCGCTGCGCGCGGAACTGGACCCGCACGACCGGGCCGACGACGCGGCGATCGCGGCGGCGCTGGCGGCGGCGAGCGCGACCGACGTCGTCGAGGCCCTGCCGGCGGGGCTGGACAGCGCCGTCGCCGAGCGCGGCCGGGAGTTCTCCGGCGGCCAGCAGCAGCGGCTGCGGCTGGCCCGGGCGCTGGTCGCCGACCCGGAGAGCCTGCTGCTGGTCGAACCGACCAGCGCGGTCGACGCGCACACCGAGGCGCGGATCGCGGACCGGCTCGGCGCGGCCCGGGCGGGTCGGACCACCCTGGTCTGCACCACGAGCCCGCTCGTGCTGCACCGCGCCGATCACGTGATCTTCGTGGAGGACGGCAAGGTGGTGGCCGAGGGGTCGCACACCGCACTGCTCGACGGCGAGCCGCGCTACCGGGCGACGGTCAGCCGGGGGGAGGACTGATGGGCACCGAGCTGCCGGTCGCCGACGCCGGCCAGGTGCGGCGCTACGCCCGCACGCTCGTCCGCCGCCACCCGGCGGCGCTCGGGGTCGCGCTCGGCCTGCACGCGCTGGCCGCCGCGGCCGGCCTGGTCGCGCCGTGGCTGCTCGGCGACCTGGTCGAGGGCATCGCCCGCGGCACGTCCGGCGTCACCGTCGACCGGATCGCCCTGCTGATCGCCGGGTTCGTGCTGGTGCAGTCGGTGCTGGTCCGCTTCGCCCACCTTGCGTCGGCCCGGCTCGGTGAGCGGGTGCTGGCCGAGCTGCGCGAGGAGTTCGTCGACCGGATCATGGCGTTGCCCCTGGCCACCGTGGAGCGGGCCGGCACGGGCGACCTGCTCACCCGGACGTCCCGGGACGTCTCCGCGCTGTCGAGGACGGTCCGGTTCGCGGTGCCCGAGACGCTGATCGCGATGGTCACCGGCTGCTTCATCGTCGGCGCGCTGCTCCTGGTCGACCCGCTGTTCGCGTTGCCCTGCCTGCTCGCGGTGCCGCTGCTGTGGGCCGGCACCCGCTGGTACCTGCGCCGCGCACCGGCCGGCTACCTGCGGGAGAACGCCGCCTACTCCGACATCACCGACGGCATCAGCGAGACCGTCGACGGTTCGCGGACCACGGAGGCGTTGCGGCAGCAGGCGCGCCGCCGGGCCCGCACCGACGCCGACATCCGCCGGTCGTACGCGGCCGAGCGCTACACCCTGCGGCTGCGTACGGTGTTCTTCCCGATCGCCGAGATCGGCTACGTGCTGCCGGTGGTGGCCACGCTGCTCATCGGCGGATGGTTCTACCTCAAGGGCTGGGTCAGCCTCGGCGAGGTCACCGCCGCCACGCTCTACGTGCAGCAGCTGATCGACCCGGTCGACCGGCTGCTCTCCTGGCTGGACGAGTTGCAGGTCGGCGGCGCCTCGATGGCGCGCCTGCTCGGGGTGGCCGACGCCGACCCGCCGGCCGGCGCCCCGGCCCGGTCCGCCGCGGCCTCCCCGGGCCCGGCCGATCCCGCGCCGCCGGGGGACCGTCGGCTCGCTGCCCGGGACGTCCGGTACGCCTACCGGGAGGGCCGGGACGTGCTGCACGGGGTGACCCTGGTGCCGGAGCCGGGGGAGAAGCTGGCGATGGTGGGCCCGTCGGGCGCCGGCAAGTCCACCCTCGGCCGGCTGCTCGCCGGGGTGCACGCGCCCCGCACCGGCTCGGTCACCGTGGGCGGTCGGCGGCTCGACGAACTGCCCCTGGCGGAGTTGCGGACGCACGTCGCCCTGGTCACCCAGGAGCACCACGTCTTCATCGGCACGCTGCGGGAGAACGTGGCGATGGTGCGACCGGCGGCCGACGAATCGGCGGTCCGCTCGGCGCTGGCCGCCGTCGACGCGCTCGGCTGGGCCGACGGGCTGCCGGACGGGCTGGACACGGTGGTCGGCGCCGGCGGGCACCCGCTGTCGCCCGCGCAGGCGCAGCAGTTGGCGCTGGCCCGACTGGTGCTGGCCGACCCGCACACCCTGGTGCTCGACGAGGCCACCTCGCTGATCGATCCGCGCGCCGCCCGGCACCTGGAGCGGTCCCTCGCGGCCGTCCTCGCGGGCCGTACGGTCGTGGCGATCGCGCACCGGCTCTTCTCGGCGCACGACGCCGACCGGGTCGCGGTGGTGGAGGACGGCCGGATCGCCGAGATCGGCTCGCACGACGAACTGGTGGCGGCCGACGGCTCCTACGCGGCCCTCTGGCGCTCCTGGCACGGCACGGGCTCCTGACCCGCCGCGCCCTGTCGAGGGCGTCGCCGCCGGTGCCGGCGGGCAGAGGGGCCTGTTTCCGGGTTCGAGGGTGCCGCGCCGGAGAGCCGTACCACGATGGTGGAGCGGCAGGCGACGGCGCGCACCCGTCACCGCGGCGTCGGCCGGTGACGGGGGTGCGACGTGGGCGGTCTCGAACTGATCGTGGTGCTGGGCGTCACCGTGCTGGTCGGCACGACCCTCGGCGGTCGGTACAGCGTGGCGTCCCCGGTCCTGCTCATCACGATGGGCGCGCTGCTCGCGCTCCTGCCGCCGCTGTCGCACGTGGTGCTGGAGCCCGACGTGGTGCTGCTGCTGTTCCTGCCGGCGATCCTCTACAAGGAGAGCATCACCACCAGCCTGCGCGAGATCCGCACGAACCTCCTCGCGATCACGTTGCTCGCGGTTGGCCTGGTGGTGGCGACGATGGTCGCGGTGTCGCTCGTCGCGCAGCGGTTCGGTGTCGACCCGGCCGCCGCCTGGGTGCTGGGCGCGGTGCTCGCGCCGACCGATGCCGCGGCGGTCGCCGGCCTGGCCAGGCGGATGCCCCGCCGGATCCTGACCACCCTGCACGCGGAGAGCCTCATCAACGACGGCACGGCCCTGGTGCTCTTCTCCGTCGGGCTGGGCCTGATCGTGGGCGGCACCGAACCGGGGGTGCTCGGGCTGACCGAGCGGTTCGTCCTCGCGTCGGCCGGCGGCATCACCGCCGGCCTGCTTGTCGGCGGGGCGGTGATCCTGGTCCGGCGACGTCTCGACGACCCGCTGCGCGAGGGCGCGCTGAGCGTACTCACGCCGTTCGTCGCGTTCCTCCTCGCCGAGTTCGTGCACGCCAGCGGCGTCCTGGCGGTGGTGGTCGCGGGCCTCATGCTGGCGTACGCCGCACCTCGGGTCGTCCGGGCCCGCTCCCGGGTGCTGGCGTACGGCTTCTGGGACCTCGCCACGTTCCTGATCAACGGCGGGCTCTTCGTGCTCCTCGGGCTGCAGATCCCGCGCGCCCTGCGGGGGGTGACCAGCCTGTCGGTGGTACGGGCGCTGGTCATCGCGGTGGTGGTGACCGGCGTGGTGGTGCTGCTCCGGATGCTCTGGATCCACCTGGCGGCCTTCGCCTTCCTCGTCGTCGACCGCCGGGCGGCGCAGCAGGACGAGCGGGCCAACTGGCGGGTCCGTACGGCGGTCGGGTGGGCGGGGTTCCGGGGCGCGGTCTCCCTCGCGGCAGCTCTCGCGGTGCCGGTGGCGACACCCACCGGTACGCCCGTGCACGAGCGTGACCTGATCATCTTCGCCACCGCCGTGGTCATCCTGCTGACGATGCTGATCCAGGGCACCACGCTGCCCGCCGTCGTCGGGTGGGCGGGTCTGGTCGGCGACACCCGGCGCCTCGGCGAGTTGCGCCTGGCCCGGATGCGCGCCGCCGAGGCCGCGCTGGCGGGGCTGCCCGAGGCGGCCGAGCGGATCGGCGCCGGGCCGGAGGCCGTGGAACGGATCCGGGCGGACTACGAGCAGCACCTCGACGACGTCCGCTCCACCGAGGAGGGCCACTCGGCCGAGCAGGCCCGGGAACTCGACCGGCGGCTGCGGCTCGCCGTGCTCGAACACGGACGGCGTGAGATCACCAGGCTGCGGGACACGAACGAGATCGACGACATCGTCCTGCGGGAGCTGCAGGCGGTCCTCGACGTCGAGGAGATCCGGCTGCTGGGGCCGGAACTCAACGAGTAGCGGGATTTCTCCCTGCGCTTGCCGGACCTGACACCTCACCTCGCGAGGCAGGTGACGCCTGGCGGCGGGAGGAAGCCCGCGGAGGTCACTGAAAGTAGTGCACGGGCCCGGCCCTCGGATGGCCGGAGCAGACGCGCCCGACCACGAGCAGCCAGACCGTGGGCGGCCTGCCCACGATCGGCCAGACCGTGGGCCGCCGGGCCGTGGGCCGACAAACCCGCGCCCACCCGGGACGGCGGTCGGTCAGGTGCGGCGCAGGACGCGGTACGTGGCGATGCCGCCGGTGCCGAGGGCGGCGAGGAAGACCAGCCAGACCACCGTGCTGCTGACCCCGATCGGGGGGCCGGAGTTGGCGGAGGCGGCGGCCAGCAGGCCGTCCTCGCCGGGGGCGGGCAGGGCGGCCGGGGGCAGTTCCGGCCAGCGCACCAGCCCCGTGCTCTCCAGCATCTGCATGTGGTGCAGGACGAACCGGTTGGCGTCGTCGGCGAGCTTGCGGATCACCGGGTCGCGGGTGCTGGCGCGGACCGCCCCGATGACCGGGAAGATCTTGCCGTGGGCGACCCGGAGCCGGGTGACGAAGATCTGGTCGAAGCGGGCGCCGGAGGCGTTCTGCATTTCCGTCAGCCAGCCCTTCTGCTCGGCGGTGGGCTCGCTCGGGATGCTCGCCCCGAGCTTGTTGGCCGCCTCGACCGTGAGCCGGTCCAGTTCCTCGTGCTCGGTGGCGATGCCGGCGCCGATCTCGCGTACCTTCGCGCTCTGGCCCTTCTCGGCGGCCATCTGTCCGGCGGGCATCTCCCAGAGCCCCGCCAGGCGCACCCCGTTGAGCAGGGCGGCGTCGGCCGCGTTGAGCTGCTGGCCGCCCGGCGCCGCGACGGCCACGCCGGGCAGCACCCCGAGCCCGGCGACGACGGCGACGAGCAGCACCGCCAGGCGAGGTGCGCGGTGTCCCCGCGGGCGACGGGCGGATCTGAGCGGTGCCATGTCCGTGGTGCCTCCTCGGTCCGGTCCGAACGGGTCCGGGCCGGGCGACGCCTGCGCCCTCGCCCGTCCGCGCACTGGTACGGACGGGCCGACCGATCGGTTCACCGGTCGGCCCCCGCCGGCGCCCGCCCGCGGTGGGCACGGGACGAGGGCGGGGACGGTCAGCCGGCGTCGAGGGGGTCGGCGAGCAGGTGTTCGAAGGCCAGCTCGGCCGCGCCGATCAGCGCCGCGTCGTCACCGAGCTCGGGGGTACGCAGCCGGACGTGCTCCAGGCAGGCCGGCAGGGCCACCGAGTTGAGCCGGCTGCGCACCTGGGCCGCCGACGCGAGGTAGAGGTCCCGCATGCTGCCGCCGAAGATGACCATCTCCGGGTTGAAGATGTTGACCAGGTTGGCCACCCCGAAGCCGAGCCAGTCGCCGGCCTGGCGTACCGCCGTCTGCGCCCGCAGGTCACCCCGGTCGGCGGCGTCGAAGACGGCCAGCAGCGCGTCGCGGCCCCGCGCGTCGGAGCGGCCGGCCGCGCGCAGCAGCGCGTACTCGCCGATCTCGGTCTCCCAGCAGCCCCGGGAGCCGCACTCGCAGGGCGCGCCGTCCCGGACGACCACCATGTGGCCGACCTCGCCACCGTAGCCGCCGTGCCCCGTCAGCCGGCGACCGCCGGCGATGATGCCGGCGCCGACGCCCACGTCCCCGTACAGGTAGATGACGTTGTCGCAGCCGGCCGCCGCGCCCCGGGCGTGCTCGGCGAAGGCCGCCACGTCGGCCACGTTGCCGACCGTGACCGGTACGTCGCAGCCCAGCTCGGCGCCGAGCGCGGCGCCGATCGGCTCGTCCACCCATCCGGTGGTCGGGCCCAGCCGCACCAGCCCGTCGGCGCGCCGGACCATGCCGCAGACGGCGACGCCGGCGCCGACGCAGACGGCGTCCGCCGGCGCGCCCTGCTGCATCTCCTTGACCGCCTCCGCCAGCAGCGGCGCGGCTTCCGCGGCGGTCAGGCCCCGGGGGCGGTCCAGCTCCCGACGGTCGAGCACCGAGCCGCCGAGACCGACCCGCGCGGCCCGCAGCCGGTCCACCTCGATGCTGTACGCGTACGCGTGCACCCGGTCCGACTCGGGCCGGACGACCAGCGACGGTCGTCCGGCCCGGCCGGTCTCCTTCGGCGTCCCCTCGCTGACCAGCCCGGCGCCGGCCAGGTCGGCGGTCAGCGCGCCGATGGTGCTGCGGTTGAGCCCCAGCGTGGTGGTGAGTTCGGCGCGGGTGGTGGCCCCGTGCACGTGCACGTAGCGCAGCAACGCGCCCAGGTTCTGCCGGCGGATCTCGTCCTGGCTCGGTCCTGCGCGCATCGCCGTCGTCACTTCCGGTGCCGCGCCGTCAACGGTTGCCGGTGGAGGTGGAGCGCCGGCGGGAGAACGCGTCCACGCTCGCGGCGAGCAGCAGCACCACGCCGGTGACCACGTACTTCACCCCCGAGCTGTATCCCATCAGGCCCATTCCGTTGTCGATGACCGCGACGACCGCGCCGCCGAGGACGGCGTCGAGCACCCGGCCCTTGCCACCGAAGAGGCTGGTGCCCCCGATGACCGCCGCGCCGACCGCGTAGAGCAACACGTCACTGCCACCCGTGTTGGGGTCCACCGAGTTCGCCCGGCTGGCGGCGACGATACCGCCGACGGCCGCCATCGAGGAGCAGATGACGAAGACCGAGATGCGGATGCGGTCCACGTTGATGCCGGCCCGGCGCGCCGCCTCCTTGTTGCCGCCCACGGCGTAGACGTGCCGGCCGTAGGTGGTGCGCTGGAGCACGAAGGTCCAGAAGACCAGCAGCGCCGCGATGATCGGCACGACGATCGGCACGCCCTTGAGCGAGCTGATCACGACGTTGCGGCTGCGCTCCAGGTTGAGGATGAAGACCGCCGCGCCGAGGACGAGCGCCAGCCCGCCGACACGGGCGAACACCACCGCGATCGGGTCGGTGAGCAGGCCCCGGGAGGCCCGCTTACGGTGCCGGAGCAGCTGCACGGCCGCGTAGCCGGCGACCGCCACCGCGGCCAGGAGCCAGCCGAGTACGGGCGGCAGGTTGCGGTTGGCGATGGCCACCAGCACCTCGTCGCGGACGGAGATGTTGGCGCCCTCCTCCATCAGCATCAGCACGATGCCCTGGAAGGCGAGGAACCCGGCGAGCGTCACCACGAAGGACGGGATGCCGATCTTCGCGACCAGGAAGCCGAGGGTGGTGCCGATCGCCACGCCGGTGACGATCGCGGCGAGCACGGCCACGTACCACGGGTAGCCCAGCACGGTGACCACGTTGGCGAGGATGGCGGCGCAGACACCGCTGGCGAAGCCCGCGGAGAGGTCGATCTCGCCGAGCAGCAGGACGAAGACCAACCCCATCGCGATCAGCGTGACCGCGGCGCCCTGGGTGAACAGGTTGGCGAAGTTGCCGGCGCTGAGGAACGTCGGCCGCATGACCGAGAAGACCGTGCAGAGCACGACCAGGCCGAGTACGGCGGGCAGTGCGCCGATGTCGCCGCCGCGGACCCGGCTGACGTAGTTGCGGACGTGGCTGCCGAGGGTGGGCGGCGGTGTGACGGCCGCCGGGCCGTCCTTCCGCACGACGGTGCTGGTCATTGGACGCCTCCTGGGTTGCTGCCGGCCGGCTGCGCGCCGTGCCCCTTGCCGCCGTTGGCCGGCTCGGTGGCGAGCCCGAGCCCGCCGGAGCGGCCGGCGGTGATCAGCTCGACCACCTGCGAGTGGGTGATGTCGGTGGTCTTCACCTGGGCGACCATCTGGCCGAGGTAGAGCGCGGCGACCCGGTCGGAGACGGCGAAGACGTCGTTCATGTTGTGCGAGATGAGCACCACGGCCAGGCCGTTGTCGGCGAGCCGGCGGACCAGTTCCAGCACCTGGGCGGTCTGCGCGACGCCGAGCGCGGCGGTCGGTTCGTCGAGGATGACGAGCCTGCTGTTCCAGAGCACGGCCTTGGCGATCGCGACGGTCTGGCGCTGGCCGCCGGAGAGGCTGGAGACGTGCTGCCGCAGCGACTTCACGGTCCGTACGCTCAGCCCGGCGAGGGTGTCGGCGGCCATCTGCTCCATGGTCGGCTCGTCGAGCACGATGCCGCTGCGCTTCTCCCGGCCGAGGAACATGTTCTGCACGATGTCGAGGTTGTCGCAGAGCGCGAGGTCCTGGTAGACGACCTCGATGCCGAGCGCGGCGGCGTCGCGGGGGCTGTTGATGGTCACCGGCCGGCCGTCGAAGCGGAACTCGCCGGCGTCGGTGGGGTAGATGCCGCTGATGCACTTGACGAGGGTCGACTTGCCGGCGCCGTTGTCGCCGACCAGCGCGGTCACCTCGCCCGGGTGGGCGGAGAAGGCGACGTCGCGCAGGACCTGGACGGGACCGAAGCTCTTGTCGATCCCGCGTAGCTCCAGCAGGGGGGTTGCGGACACGGGGGCTCCTTCAGGTGGAGGGGAGGTCTCGGATCCCGTCCGGCGCGAACCGCCGCCCGGCACAGGGTCCGTGCCGGGCGGCGTGCGCGTGGAATCGGGTACGGGTCAGCTGATGCCGGCGTCGGCGCAGAGCTTGGCGTACGTCCCGGCGCAGACCTCGTCCTTGGTGACGAAGCCGTCGGCGATGACGTCCTTGACGTTCTCCTTGTAGATCAGCTTCGGGGTCAGCAGGACCGCCGGGACGTCCCGGCCGCCCTCCGGGTCCTTGACCGTCTGGCCGGTCTCCTTCTTCTCACCCTTGGCCACCGCGATGGCCAGGTCCGAGGCGGCCTTCGCCTCCTCCTTGATCGCCTTGTAGACGGTCATGCACTGGTCACCGGCGAGGATGTTCTGCAGGCCCTGCGGGGTGGCGTCCTGGCCGGTCACCGGGACCTTGCCGTTGAGCTTGTTCTTCTTCAGCACCGAGATGGCCGCGTTGCCGAGGCCGTCGTTGGCGGCGAGCACACCGTCGATCTTGCCCCGCTGCTGGGTGAGCATCTGCTCGAAGATCGTGGCCGCCTGGGCGTTGTCCCACTCCGGAACGTTCTGGTCCGGGCCCTTGGTGTACTCCTTCGAGTCGAACTTCGGCTTGAGCACCGAGTCGTACCCGTTCTTGAACAGGGTGGCGTTGTTGTCGGTCGGCGAGCCGTTGAGGTAGGCCACGACGGGGTTCTTGGCGCCCTTGTCGGTGAGGCACTTGCTGAGGCCCTCGCCCTGGAGCTTGCCGACGGCCTCGTTGTCGAAGCTGACGTAGTAGGTGGCCGAGCCGCCGAGGGTGAGCCGGTCGTAGTCGATGGTGGCCACACCCTGGGACTTGGCCTTGTCGAGCACGGCCTTGCCGGTGCCGGAGTCCAGGTTGACGATCATCAGGGCGGTCACGCCGTTGGTGATCATCTGGTCGGCGATGGTCTGGAACGCCGTCTTGTCGCCCTGGGCGTTCTGGATGTCGTAGTCGACGCCGGCGGCCTCGAACGCCTCCGTCAGGAACTTGCGGTCCGCGCCCTCCCAGCGGGCGGAGGACTTGCTGTCCGGCAGGATCACGCCGATCTTCGGCTTCTTCTCGGCGGAGCCGCCGGCCTCGGAACCGGAGTCGTCGCCGCAGGCGGTCAGGCCACCGGTGGCCAGCAGGCCCACGGCGGCGAAGGTGAGGAAGCCCTTGCGCATCAGCAGGGTCCTTTCGGGGGTGGGGGATGGTGTCGGTTTGTTGTGTCCGGCAACGTATTCCGCGCCGGCCCGTGGGCACAAGAGCGCCGAGGTGGCGAGTTTGTTGTCGGCAGTAACAATTCAGCAACGTCCCTGACACGCCGCCGTCGCCCACCAGGGGAGCGCTCTCTCGTCGCCGCCGGGAGCGGCGCGGCTCAGCCGGTCGACAGCGGGGCCGTGGTCGCCCCGGTGAGCGTCACCAGATCCTGCGGGGCGAGCCGGAGCTGGAGGCCGCGCCGGCCCGCCGAGACGTAGACGGTGGGATGGTCGAGCGCCGACGAGTCGAGCACCGTGGGCAGCCGCCGGCGCTGGCCGAGCGGGCTGATCCCGCCGCGTACGTAGCCGGTGGCCCGTTCGGCCGCCGCCCGGTCGGCCAGGGTGGCCCGCTTGCCGCCCACCGCCGCCGCGAGCGCCTTGAGGTCCAGCTCGCCGGTGACCGGTACGACCGCCACCGTCAGCGCGCCGTCGACCTCGGTCACCAGCGACTTGAACACCCGCTCGGGCGGCACCCCCAGCGCCGCCGCGACCAGCGCGCCGTACTGGGGCGCGTCCGGGGAGACGTCGTACGGGTGGGTGCTGTGCGGGATCTTCCGCCTCGTCAGCAGCGCCGTCGCCGGAGTGCCCCGTCCCGCCATGACGGTCAAGCTAACCCGCAGCCACGCGACCCGCGACCCGAAAGGGCGGGACGCCGGGGTGCACCGCTCGCGCGCTACCCGACCGGCCGGCAGAGCAGCACCGTCGGCGCCCCGGCGACCCGCGTCAGCACCAGGCTGGCCGCCTCGTTCCCGGCCAGCCGCAGGTCCCGGCGGAGCTTCTCCGGCTCCAGCGCGGAGCCGCGCTTGAGGATCTCCACCCGCCCGACCCGGCGCTCCCGCAGCAGCGCCCGCAGCCGCTTGAGCGAGAACGGCAGCACGTCGGTGACCTCCAGGCAGCGGGCGAACGGCGTCGGCGTCGGCGCGTCCGCGTAGAGGTAGGCGATGCTCGGGTCGGCCAGCGTCGCGCCCAGGGTGTCGGCCAGCTCGGCGACCAGGTGCGCGCGGACCACCGCCGGGTCCGGGTCGTACAGGAAGCGGCGCGCCGGGCCGACGGCGGCCTCGACGTCGCCGGAGCCGGTCAGCTGGCGGGGGCCGGCCGATCGGTCGGCCGGGCCCTCCTTCGCGCCGGGGGCGTCGACGGAGGGCCGTTCCCTGCCGCGCAGCACGGTGGCGCGGCGGGGGACCCGCGCCAGGTCGCCGCACCACAGGGCCGCCTCGACCAGGTCGCCGTCGACGCTCACCCACTCCGCCTCGGCACCCGCCGGGATCAGTGCGTGGTCGATGCCGGGCGCCACCTTCACGACGGTGTGTGGCACCCGCTCGGCCAGCCCGACCACGAAGTCCCAGGGCGGGGAGTAGGCGTTCGGGTCGAAGATCCGCCGCCCGGTGCCGGCCCTGCGCCGCGCCGGGTCGCAGAACACCCCGTCGACCCGGCCCACGTCGAACGCCGTGGCGTCGCCGCACTCCACCGTGAACAGCTCGGCCAGCCCGGCGGCCTCGGCGTTCGCGACGGCCATCGCGGCGGTCACCGGGTCGGCCTCCACGCCGTACACCCGGATGCCGGC
Source organism: Micromonospora sp. CPCC 205546 (assembly GCF_036902715.1). NCBI lineage: Bacteria > Bacillati > Actinomycetota > Actinomycetes > Micromonosporales > Micromonosporaceae > Micromonospora > Micromonospora sp. CPCC 205546. The sequence goes on along the minus strand of NZ_JBAKHL010000037.1, from coordinate 46,210 downwards.
GCGGGCGGCGGCGAGCGCGTCCGCGCCGAGACCGCAGCCGAGGTCGGCGAGGGTGCGCACCCCGGCGGCCCGCAGCCGCCCGGCCCGCCGCGCCGCGACGACGCCGCGCGTGGCCTGCTCCAGCCCGGCCCGGGTGAGGAACATCCCCGCCGCCACCGGCCCGAACTTGCCGACCGCCCGGCGCCGCAGCTCGGCCTGGGTCAGCGCGGCCGACGCGAGCCCGGCGGGCAGGCCGGCCGAGCGGAGCGCGGCCACCGCGGTCAGCGGGTCGCCGCCGGCCACCCGCGCGGCGGCGTCGAGCGCGGCCGACCCCTCGGGCGTACGCAGGGCGGCCAACTGGTCGAGATCCACCCCGTCATTGTGGTCGGCGGACCCGACGCGCCGAGCGGCGGGTTGGCACTCTCCTTGACGGAGTGCTAGCCGAGGAATAACCTGCGATTAGCACTCTCACCCCGAGGGTGCCAGCTTCCGGGCCCCGTGGCCCGGGCGCTGAACGCCAGGCGGACCGGCACCCGCGACGACGGCCCCGCCCGGTGGCATGTGGCAGATTGACGCTGGCCGGCTTGCCGGTCGGTAACGAAACCAGTACCCCAGGAGGGTATGCCCGTGACTACCGCGACCAAGGTTGCGATCAAGCCGCTCGAGGACCGGATCCTGGTCCAGGCGAACGAGGCTGAGACCACCACGGCGTCGGGCATCGTGATCCCCGACACCGCCAAGGAGAAGCCGCAGGAGGGCACCGTCCTCGCTGTCGGCCCGGGCCGGATCGACGACAAGGGCAACCGGATCCCGGTTGACGTCTCCGTCGGCGACACCGTCATCTACTCGAAGTACGGCGGCACCGAGGTCAAGTACGCCGGCGAGGAGTACCTGGTGCTCTCCGCCCGCGACGTCCTCGCGGTCATCGAGAAGTAAGCAACCGATCAGTGTCGTCGCCCCGGTCCGGCTCGCCGGGCCGGGGCGACGTCGCTTCGAAGGGACATACATGGCGAAGATCCTGAGCTTCTCGGACGACGCCCGGCACCTGCTCGAGCACGGTGTCAACGCCCTCGCGGACGCGGTCAAGGTCACCCTCGGCCCGCGCGGGCGCAACGTCGTCCTGGACAAGAAATTCGGTGCGCCCACGATCACCAACGACGGCGTGACCATCGCCAAGGAGATCGAGCTCACCAACCCCTACGAGAACCTCGGTGCGCAGCTGGTCAAGGAGGTGGCGACCAAGACCAACGACGTCGCCGGCGACGGGACCACCACCGCCACCGTGCTGGCCCAGGCGATGGTCCGCGAGGGCCTGCGCAACGTCACGGCCGGCGCCAACCCGGCCGGCCTCAAGCGGGGCATCGACGCGGCGGCCGCCAAGGTCTCCGAGGCGCTGCTCGACCGCGCCGTCGAGGTCGCCGACAAGGAGTCGGTCGCGCACGTGGCGACGATCTCCGCGCAGGACGCCACGATCGGCGAGCTGATCGCCGAGGCGATGGAGAAGGTCGGCCGCGACGGTGTCATCACCGTCGAGGAGGGCTCCGCCCTGCACACCGAGCTGGACGTGACCGAGGGTCTCCAGTTCGACAAGGGCTTCATCTCGCCGAACTTCGTCACCGACGTGGAGTCGCAGGAGTCGGTCCTGGAGGACCCGTACATCCTGATCACCACGCAGAAGATCTCGGCGATCGAGGAGCTGCTGCCGCTGCTGGAGAAGGTCCTCCAGAACAGCAAGCCGCTGCTGATCATCGCCGAGGACGTCGACGGCCAGGCGCTGTCGACGCTGGTGGTCAACTCGATCCGCAAGACCCTCAAGGTCTGCGCGGTCAAGGCCCCCGGCTTCGGCGACCGCCGCAAGGCGATGCTGCAGGACATGGCGATCCTCACCGGCGCCGAGCTGGTCGCCCCCGAGCTGGGCTACAAGCTCGACCAGGTGGGCCTGGAGGTGCTCGGCACCGCCCGGCGCGTCGTGGTCGACAAGGAGAACACCACGGTCGTCGACGGCGGAGGCCAGTCCAGCGAGGTCGCCGACCGGGTCGCGCAGATCCGCAAGGAGATCGAGGCCTCGGACTCCGACTGGGACCGGGAGAAGCTCGCCGAGCGGCTGGCCAAGCTCTCCGGCGGCATCGCGGTCATCAAGGTCGGCGCCGCGACCGAGGTCGAGATGAAGGAGCGCAAGCACCGCATCGAGGACGCGATCGCCGCGACCAAGGCCGCGGTCGAGGAGGGCACCGTCCCCGGCGGTGGTGCCGCCCTGGCGCAGATCCTGCCGGTGCTCGAGGACGACCTCGGCTTCACCGGTGACGAGAAGGTCGGCGTCTCGATCGTGCGCAAGGCGCTGGTCGAGCCGCTGCGCTGGATCGCCCAGAACGCCGGGCACGACGGCTACGTCGTGGTGCAGAAGGTCGTCGGCAAGGAGTGGGGCCACGGCCTCGACGCCGCCATCGGCGAGTACGTCGACCTGGCGAAGTCCGGCATCGTCGACCCGGTGAAGGTGACCCGTAACGCGGTCACCAACGCCGCGTCGATCGCCGGCCTGCTGCTCACCACGGAGAGCCTCGTGGTGGAGAAGCCGGAGAAGGCCGAGCCGGCCGCCGCCGGCGGGCACGGCCACAGCCACGGGCACGGCCACGGCCACCAGCACGGCCCGGGCTTCTGACCCTCGCCGTACGCCTCGTCGGGGCGCACCGTCCGCGTGACGGTGCGCCCCGACGCCTTCCGTCCCACCGGCGCGACTACCGGCCGGCCGGCGCATCGGAAACACTGGCCCGATGAGCAGCACGACGCGCGGCTACGCCGCCCTGGCGGGGGTCACCGCCGCCACGGTGGCGATCGGCTCCGCCGAACTGGTGGCGGTGCTGACCGGCCCCCGTTCGGCGCCACTGGTCGCCGTCGGGGGGCTCGTGGTCGACACGGTGCCCGAGCCGCTCAAGCAGCTCGGCATCGCCCTCTTCGGCACGTACGACAAGATCGCGCTGCTGGTCGGCACGGGCCTGCTGCTCGCCGCCTTCGCGGCGCTGCTCGGTGTGCTGTCGCTGCGCCGGTTGGCGGTCGGCCTCGCCGGCATCGCCGTCTTCGCCGCCCTCGGTGTGGCCGCCGCCGTGACCCGGGCCGGCGCCGGGCCCGCCGACGCGCTGCCCTCGCTGGTCGGCGCGGGGCTCGGTGCGGTGGTGCTCTGGGCCTTCGTCGCCGGTCCGCTCGAACTCGACCCGTGGCCCTGGTCCCCGCCCACGCCGCCGTCCGCCCGAGGGGCCACGCCGCCGCCCGTCCGAGGGGCCACGCCGCCGTCCGCCGGAACCCCCGCGTCGCCGGCCGTCGCGGCGTCCCCGCAGCCGTTGGAGCCCAGCGACCCGGCGTCGCGGCGACGGTTCCTGACCGGGGCCGGACTCCTGGTCGGCGCGGCCGGGGTGGTCGGGCTCGGCGGTCGGTGGCTGGCCGGCCGGCGGGGGGTGTCGGCGGCACGGGAGGCCGTCGTGCTGCCCGCCCCCGTGGCGCCCGCCCCGGCGGTGCCGGCCGGGGCGGACCTGTCGCTGACCCGGCTCGCCCCGTACGTCACGCCGAACCTCGGCTTCTACCGGATCGACACCGCGCTGGTGGTGCCGCAGGTGGACCCGGAGAGCTGGCGGTTGCGCATCCACGGCCGGGTGCGCAACGAGATCGAGCTGAGCTTCGCCGACCTGCTGGCCCGCCCGATGGTCGAGCGGTACGTCACCCTCGCCTGCGTCTCCAACGAGGTGGGCGGGGACCTCGTCGGCAACGCGCGCTGGCTGGGCGTGCCGATCCGGGAGCTGCTCGACGAGGCGGAGCCGGAACAGGGCGCCGACCAGGTCGTCGGCCGCTCGGTGGACGGGTGGACCTGCGGCACGCCCACCGCCGTGCTCCGGGACGGGCGCGACGCGCTGCTGGCGGTGGGGATGAACGGCGAGCCGCTGCCGGTGGAGCACGGCTTCCCGGCGCGGATGGTGGTGCCCGGCCTGTACGGCTACGTGTCGGCCTGCAAGTGGGTCACCGAACTGGAGCTGACCAGCTTCGCGGACTTCGACGCGTACTGGGTGCCGCGCGGCTGGTCGGCGCAGGGGCCGGTGAAGACCCAGTCCCGGATCGACACGCCCCGCCCCCGCAACCGGCTCACCGCCGGTGCCGTCACGGTGGCCGGGGTGGCCTGGGCGCAGCACCGCGGCATCCGCCGCGTCGAGGTACGCGTCGACGACGGACCCTGGCGCGAGGCGGAGCTGGCTCCCGTGGTGTCGGTGGACACCTGGGTCCAGTGGTCGTGGCGGTGGGACGCCAGCCCGGGGGAGCACACCCTCACCGTCCGGGCGACCGACGTCACCGGCGAGACGCAGACCGGGCGGCGTCAGGCGGTCGCCCCGGACGGCGCCACCGGCTGGCACGCCGTCACCGTGACGGTGCGCTGAGCCGAGCGCCCTTCCCGGTCCCGGGACGGGGCCCGCGTGCGGCCGCGGGGCAGGGCTCACGCCCGGCCGGGAACGCCGCGACGCCGCGTCCCTCGGGCGGGGACGCGGCGTCGGTGCGGTCTACGGAAGGCTGTGGTTCAGGCGATCTTGCGCTGGGCGGGGACGGTCGACCGGTGCGGCTGACCCAGTCGGGCCTCCAGCCGGGCCACGTCGACGCGGCTCTGGCGGCGGTCGGCCAGGTCCTCCCAGCCGACGGCGAGCAGCCGCAGCCGCTCCGACTCGCTGAACCCGCCCCAGACGCCGTACGGCTCGCGGACGGCGAGGGCGTGGGCGGCGCACTCGGCCCGTACGGGGCAGGCGCGGCAGACGGCCTTGGCACCGGACTCCCGGCGCAGGCGCGACGAGCCCCGCTCGCCGTCCGGGTGGAAGAACTGCGCGCTGTCCCGGCCCCGGCAGGCACCGAGCCGTTGCCAGTCCCACAGGTCGACGATGGGTCCGGGCAGTCTGCGTACGTTCGACATCAGCACCCCTCCTCCCGCGCGGCACCGCGCAGATCCTGGTGAATCGGCGTCCGGGCGACGGTCCGCGCAGGCGCGCCGTTTCCGGCCTGGGCCTGGAGTACCCGGGCGGTCGCCGACTCACACACCTGTGATCGAAAACTTCCGGCAAGAGGTGGCATATGCCCCACTTGTCGGAAAAGTTCGGAGGATTGCCGGAACCCCCTCGCGACCCGACCCGGTCATGGTCTGCTCTTGGGCGGAGAGGAGACCCACTGTGCGTACGGTTCTCGTGTGCGTTCGGACACCGCTCGCGGCGCAGCATCTCGCGTCCGCGGCGGCACGGCTCGGCTTGTCCGCCGTGGTGCGGACGGCGGTCTCCGATCCCGAGGTGATGTTGCGACTGGCCGAGCGCCCGGCCGACGTGGTGCTCGCCGACACGGCCCTCACCCGGCCGGACAGCGCGGGCTTCGTCCGGCGGGTGCTCGCCCGCGCGCCGCAGGCCTCCGTGCTGCTGCTCGGCACGGAGGAGTCGGAGGCGGCCGCGGCCACCATCAGCGCCGGAGCCCGCGGCCTCATCCAGGGCGTCGACCACGATCTGACCAGCGCGGTGGCCAAGGCCCTGCTGCTGCTCTCCTCGCCCGGCCGGGCGGCCCGCCGTCCGGTCACCGACCCGGCCCGGGACACCGCCGCGGTCGGCGGTCCGGCCCGGGCCGCCACCGCCGGCCGCTCGCCGGCCGAGTCCGGTCCCACCTGGTCGGCGACGTCCCCCGACGGCGCGCCCGGCGCCCCGACGATGGTGCCGGCGCAGCGCGGCGACGACCCCGCCGAGCCCACCGACGAACCGGCGGAGGCCGCGCCCCCGGGACGGCGGGGCGGGCCCGGCCCGCGCGGCGGCCGGTCCCAGGCCGGGCTGACCGAACGCGAACTGCAGGTGCTGCTGGGCATGGCGGAGGGCAAGAGCAACGCCGAGATCGGCCGGGAGCTGTTCGTCTCGGAGGACACGGTGAAGACCCACGCCCGGCGGCTGTTCCGCAAGCTCGGCGCCCGGGACCGGGCGCACGCCGTGGCGGCCGGCTTCCGCGCCGGCCTGGTGGCCTGAGCCGCACGCTGGCAGGCGCCGGGCAGCAGGTCTGGGTCCGCTCCGCCCGCACCACGGGCTCCGGCACGCCGTCGCCGGCCTGCCGCGCCGCCGGAGCCCACCCGGGGGCCCGCCGGCCTCAGCGTCCGGGCTCGGGCTCCTCGTCGGTGCCCTCGGTCAGCGTGTCGTGCACCCCGTCGGCGTAGCCGCGGGCGTAGTCCCACGTGACGTAGTGGTCCGGGTCGGGGTCGTAGGCCGGCTCGTGCACCCGGGGCCGCCCCGAGCTGAGCAGGTGGCGCAGGTTGCCCCGCAGCAGGTCCCAGTCGAAGTAGTGCGGCTCCCGGCAGTCCTCGCACTCGATGACCAGCCCGCGTACCCCGATCGGCGCCAGCAGCGCCTGGTAGATCTCCAGGTCGGCGAGATCCTCCAGCACGTCCTGTCGCTCGACGTCGGTCAGCGGGTCGAGTGGGGCGTCGTCGCCCGGATCGTGCAGGCCGGCGGCCGGATCGGCCGGGTCGCCGTTGAAGGGGTCGATGGGCTCGTCGTGCACCCCCTCACCGTAGACCCAACGCCAGGGCCGCGTCCGCCCCCGGCCACCGGTGACCTGGGCCGCCACCGACCGGGGACGGCCAGGGTCGGTGGGTACGATGGGACGACGCGCCCGTCACCCGGCGTGTGCCGGTGCCCGCCCGCGCCACCTCACTGAAGCCCGTACGAGCAGCTCAGGGGAGCAATCGTGGAATTTTCGCCCAGCACCGATCTACCTGCCGGCGCGGACAGCGGCGGGCTGGGCGGCCATCTGCCCGAGCTGCCCGCCGGCTCCGCCCGGGTGGTCCCGCTCGGGTTGACCTTCGACGACGTGCTGCTCCAGCCGGGCGAGTCGGACGTGGTGCCCAGCCGGGTCAACACCGTGACGAAGCTGACCCGCAACATCGACCTCTCGATCCCGCTGCTGTCCAGCGCGATGGACACGGTGACCGAGGCCCGGATGGCGATCGCCATGGCCCGCCAGGGCGGCATCGGCGTGCTGCACCGCAACCTCTCCCTGGAGGACCAGGCGCTCCAGGTCGACCTGGTGAAGCGCTCCGAGTCCGGCATGATCACCAACCCGGTGACCGCCAGCCCCGACGACACCCTGCGCGACGTCGACTCCCTCTGCGGGCGCTACCGCATCTCCGGCGTGCCCGTCGTCGACGGCGAGGGCCAGCTGGTCGGCATCGTCACCAACCGCGACATGCGGTTCGTCTCCGACCCGGCCACCCCGGTGCACCAGATCATGACGCGTACCCCGCTGGTCACCGCCCCGGTCGGGGTGAGCAAGGACGACGCCCTCGACCTGCTGCGCCGGCACAAGGTCGAGAAGCTGCCGATCGTCGACGACTCGGGCCGGCTGCGCGGGCTGATCACGGTCAAGGACTTCACCAAGAGCGAGCAGTACCCGGACGCCACCAAGGACGACGCCGGCCGGCTGCGGGTCGCCGCCGCCATCGGGGTGGGCGACGACGCCTACAAGCGGGCCCGGGCGCTCGTCGACGCGGGCGTCGACGTGCTGATCGTGGACACCGCGCACGGCCACCAGCGGGCCGTGCTGGACATGGTCCGCCAGCTCAAGAAGGACGTGACGATCGACATCGTCGGCGGCAACGTCGCCACCTACGCCGGGGCGAAGGCGCTCGTCGACGCCGGCGCCGACGGCGTCAAGGTCGGCGTCGGGCCGGGCGCGATCTGCACCACCCGGATCGTCGCCGGGGTGGGCGTGCCGCAGATCACCGCGATCATGGAGGCGGCGCGCGCCGCGCGGCCGGCCGGCGTCCCGGTGATCGGCGACGGGGGCATCCAGTACTCGGGCGACATCGCCAAGGCGCTCGTCGCGGGCGCCGACACGGTGATGCTCGGCAGCCTGCTGGCCGGCTGCGAGGAGAGCCCCGGCGAGCTGATCTTCATCAACGGCAAGCAGTACAAGGCGTACCGGGGCATGGGCTCGCTGGGCGCCATGCAGTCCCGGGGCCAGGCGAAGTCCTACTCCAAGGACCGGTACTTCCAGCAGGACGTGACCAGCGACGAGAAGCTGGTCCCGGAGGGCGTCGAGGGCCAGGTCCCGTACCGCGGACTGCTCGCCCAGGTCGCCCACCAGCTGGTCGGTGGGCTGCGGCTGGCGATGGGATACGCCGGCGCGGAGAACATCCCCGATCTGCACCAGCGCGGCCAGCTCATCCGGATCACGGCGGCCGGGCTCAAGGAGAGCCACCCGCACGACATCCAGATGACCGTCGAGGCGCCCAACTACCACTCCCGCTGACCAACCCCTGCGACAACTGGAGTCTCCCATGCGTGACGTGGTCGAGATCGGGCTGGGCAAGACCGCGCAGCGCGGCTACCACCTGGACGACATCGCCATCGTGCCGAGCCGCCGGACCCGGGACGTCGACGACGTCTCCACCGCCTGGCAGCTCGACGCCTACCAGTTCGGCATCCCCTGCGTCGGGCACCCGTCGGACGCGACGATGAGCCCGGCCTCCGCCGTCCGGCTCGGCCAGCTCGGCGGTCTCGGCGTGCTCAACGTCGAGGGCCTGTGGACCCGCTACGAGAACCCGACCAAGGTCCTGGAGGAGCTGTCCGGGCTCGACGAGGACGCCCGCGCCACCAAGCGGCTCCAGGAGGTGTACGCGGAGCCCATCCGCCCCGACCTGATCGCCGAGCGGGTCCGTGAGCTGCGCGCCGGCGGCGGCACGGTGGCGGTGCGGGTCTCCCCGCAGCACACCCTGGCGCTGGCCCCGGTGATCCTCGACGCCGGCGTGGACATCCTGGTCATCCAGGGCACCATCGTCTCCGCCGAGCACGTCTCGACCACCGACGAGCCGCTCAACCTCAAGGAGTTCATCGCCGACCTGGACCTCCCGGTCGTCGTCGGCGGCTGCACCGACTACAAGACGGCGCTGCACCTGATGCGTACGGGCGCGGCGGGCGTCATCGTCGGCATCGGCGGCGACGAGTGGTCCACCACCGAGTCGGTGCTGGGCATCCGGGTGCCGATGGCGACCGCGATCGCCGACGCGGCGGCGGCCCGCCGGGACTACCTCGACGAGACCGGCGGCCGCTACGTGCACCTGATCGCCGACGGCGACATCCAGACCTCGGGCGACATCGCGAAGGCCCTCGGCTGCGGCGCCGACGCGGTGATGCTCGGCGAGCCGCTGTCGCTCTGCGCCGAGGCGCCGGCCGGTGGCGCCTGGTGGCACTCCGCCGCCAGCCACCCGTCGCTGCCCCGGGGCGCGTTCGAGACCGCCGGCGAGCCGCTCGGCTCGATGGAGCGGCTGCTCTTCGGCCCGGCCGACGAGCCGGACGGTCAGCTCAACCTCTTCGGCGGGCTGCGCCGCGCGATGGCCAAGTGCGGCTACCGCGACCTCAAGGAGTTCCAGAAGGTCGGCCTGGTCCTCGACCGCTGACCTGCGCAAGCGGCACCACCCGCACCGGCCGCGCCGATAGGCTCGGCCGGTGCGTCGTACCCGCCGTCGGATCCGCCCCGCGCTCGCCGTCGCCGTCGTCGCGGCCCTGGTGTTCGCGGCCTGCACCGACGGCGACGAGCGGGGCGGCTTCCGGCCGGGAGCGGTCGACGTCGGCGACCCCTACGTTCCGGGGGCCGGCAACGGCGGCTACGACGTGGCGGGCTACCGGCTCGCCGTCCGCTACGACCCGGCGACCGACCGGCTCTCCGGGCGGGCCGCGTTGACGGCCACCGCGACCACCGGGCTGTCCCGGTTCAACCTGGACCTCGCCGGGCTGGACGTGTCGCGGGTGGCCGTCGACGGCCGGCCGGCCGGGTCGGGTCGCGACGGCGACGAGCTGGTGGTCACCCCGCGCGACGGCCTCTCCCCGGGGGCCCGCTTCACCGTCGAGGTCGACTACGCCGGCGTGCCGGCGGCGAAGGCCGACGGGCAGCTCGGCAGCGGCGGCTTCCTGCACACCGCCGACGGCGCGATCGCGCTCGGCCAGCCCTGGTCGGCGGCCACCTGGTTTCCGGTCAACGACCACCCGTCCGACAAGGCCACCTACGACGTCGAGGTGACCGTCCCGGACGGGCTGGCCGCGCTGAGCAACGGGGTTCCGGGGGAGAGGACCAGCGCCGACGGCTGGACCACCTGGCGCTGGGCCGAGCGAGCCCCGATGGCCAGCTACCTGAGCACCCTGGTGATCGGCGACTACCGGGTGCACAGCGGCACGCACGCCGGCCGGCCGATGGTCACGGCGGTGCCGGCGAGCCTGCCGGCGACCGGGCCGGAGGCCGCGTCGCTGGCCCGCACCGGCGAGATCGCCGACTTCCTGGCCAGCCGGTTCGGGCCGTACCCGTTCGACTCCTACGGCGGCGTCGTGGTCACCGACGCCCGGATCGGCTACGCGCTGGAGACCCAGTCACGGCCGGTCTACGGGCCGGGCTTCTTCCGCGGTGGGCGACCCAACCCGGGCGTGGTCGCCCACGAGCTGGCCCACCAGTGGTTCGGCAACAGCGTCGCGCTGAGCCGGTGGAGCGACATCTGGCTCAACGAGGGCTTCGCCACCTACGCGGAGTGGCTGTGGGAGGAGCACGACGGCGGCCGCACCGCGCAGCGCACCTTCGAGCTGGAGTACGCCGCCACCGACTGGTCCCGGCCGTCCGTCGACCCGGGACGGTCCCGGTTGTTCGGCGCGGCCGTCTACAAGCGCGGCGCGCTCGCCGTGCACGCGCTGCGCCGCACCGTCGGCGACGACGCGTTCTTCCGCATCCTGCGGACCTGGACCACCGAGCGACGCGACGGCAACGCCACCACCGACGACCTCATCGCGCTGGCGGAGCGGGTGGCCGGCAAGCCCCTGCGCCCGCTCTTCGACGCCTGGCTCGTCGGCGGGAGCGCCCCCGCCCTGCCCTGACACGGCTGCCGTCGCCGCTCGGTAGGCTGCGGCCGGACCCGGCGCGGCACCCGCCCGTCCGGCAGCCTTCGCGCGGCGGGGCGAGCGGCACCGGTCGGTGCGGGGGCCACCAGGGTCGCCGGTGGGCAGCCGGCGACGCAGGGAGGAGACGAGGCGATGACGCTGTCGCGGCGGACGCTGTGCGCGGGCACCGGCCTGCTGCTGGCCGGGACGCTCGGGCTGGCCGGCTGCGGGTCGGCCGAGGAGCCGGCCCCGGCCCCGACCAGCGCCGTGCCGGCCGCGGCGCGCCAGTTCATCCTCGGCGCGCCGGGCGCCGGCGACGCCTACTTCCCGACCTACGGCAACGGCGGGTACGACGTCAACCGCTACACCGTCAAGGTGCGCTACGACCCGGCGGAGGACCGGCTCACCGGGACCACCACCGTGCAGGCGGCGGCGACCATCGACCTGTCCGCGTTCAACCTGGACCTGGCCGGGCTGACCGTGCGGTCCGTGACGGTGGACGGAGCCCCGGCGAAGCACGGCCGCAAGGGCGACGAGCTGGTGGTCACGCCGGCCCGCGGCCTGATCGCGGGCAACGGCTTCGTCGCCGAGATCGCGTACGAGGGCGAACCGGAGCCGCTGCGCAACGAGGCCCTCGGCCTCGGGGGCTTCCTGCACACCGACGAGGGGGCGATCGCGCTCGGCCAGCCCGAGTCGGCGAGCACGTGGTTCCCGGTCAACGACCACCCCTCGGACAAGGCCACCTACGACTTCGAGATCACCGTGCCGAAGGGGCTGACGGCGGTCAGCAACGGTGTGCCGGCGGGAAGGAGCACGACCGGCGGCTGGACCACCTGGAAGTGGGCCGAGCGCAGCCCGATGGCGAGCTACCTGAGCACCGTCGTCATCGGGAAGTTCCGGATCACCGAGGGCGAGCACAAGGGACGGCCGGTGTTCCACGCGGTCGCCACCGATCTGCCACGGGGCGCGGCGGACCGGTCGATCGCCGACACCGTGAAGGTCGCCGACTACCTGGAGAGCTTGTTCGGGCCCTACCCGTTCGGGGCGTACGGCGGGGTGGTGATCTCCGACGACCGGATCCGGTACGCCCTGGAGACGCAGAGCCGGCCGGTCTACGCGGCGAGCTTCTTCTCCGGCGGTGAGAACACCGACGTGGTCGCCCACGAGACGGCGCACCAGTGGTTCGGCAACAGCGTCTCGCTGGCCAGGTGGCAGGACATCTGGCTCAACGAGGGCCTGGCCACGTACGCGGAGTGGCTGTGGGCCGAGCACTCCGGCGGGCGTACCGTCCAGCAGGCGTTCGACGCCCGCTACGCCGGCTCGTCCGGCCAGGTCTGGCGGACACCGCCGGGCGACCCGGGGGCGGCGAACCTGTTCAGCGAGTCGGTATACCAGCGCGGCGGGATGACCGTGCACGCGCTGCGGGTGGCGGTCGGCGCCAAGGCGTTCTTCGAGATCCTGAAGACCTGGGCGGCGCAGAAGCGCGACGCCAACGCCACCACGGCCGAGTTCGTCGCGTTGGCCGAGCGGGTCTCGGGCAAGCAGCTCGACGACCTCTTCGAGGCGTGGTTGTACGGCAAGGAGCGACCCGCCCGTCCCAGGCAGCGGTGACGCGCGGCCCGGCCGGGAGGCGGGGGCGGTGACGCTCGGGCCCGGCCGGGCGGCGGCGTCGGTGCCGGCCCTCAGCGGGTGATGCGCAGCTTCGGGTTGGCGGCGAGGTAGGCGTCCGCCCGGCCGGCGCGCAGTTCGGTGAGGAACCTGCGCCCGGTCGAGGTGAGCTCCTCGCCCCGGTAGGCGCTGCCCTTGCCGACGCCCGCGCCCGGCAGGGCGACCAGCACGAACCGCTCCGGCGTGAGCCCGCCGAGGGCGTACGCGACGTCCACGACGCGCGGCCCGCCCGCGTAGATCAGCGTGTCGCCGAGCGCGTCGACCACCTGCTGGACGCGTTCCGGCTGCCGGGCCAGACCCTCGTCGAGGATCTTCGTGGCGAGTGCCTTGATCAGTTGCTGCTGGTGGCGCTGCCGGGCGTAGCCGCCGCCGGTGACGTAGCGCTGCCGCGCGTAGTCCAGCGCCTGCCAGCCGGTGAGGTGCCGTTCGCCCTTCTCGTACACCATCTGCGGCCCGACGTAGCCGCCGCCGCCCGGCGCGGGCTCCCGGTGCCGACCGTCGGGGCGGCGGTGCAGCGAGACCACCCGCTGGTCGACGTAGAGGTCCACCCCGCCGAGGCTGTCCACGAGCCGGTCGAAGCCGTTGAAGGTGAGCACCGCACCCGCGTCGAAGCGCAGCCCGGTGTAGCCGCTGACCGTGCTGCGCAGCAGCTCGTAGCCCTGCGCGGTGTTCGGCTGCTTGGGCTTGCCGGGCACCCGGCTGCCGTAGCTCATCGCGTGGGTGAGCTTGGTCCTCCCGCCCCGGTAGCCGGCCTTCGGGAAGGCCGGGATGTCGACCACGAGGTCGCGGGGGAGGGAGAAGAGGTACGCCCGGTCGAGGCCCCTGGGCACGTGCAGCACCAGCACGGCGTCGCCGTGCGGCTCCCAACCCGGCACGCTGACCCGGGTGTCCACCCCGACGAGCAGGAGGTTGAGCGGGCCGGTGATGCCGGCGCCGGGCGGTGCCGTCGGGCTCGGGCTCGGGGTGGGGCCGGCCTGCGGCGTCCCGGTGGCGCCCGTCGGCCCGATCGCGCGCCGCGGCCCGTCGTCGCGGACGAGCCGGGTGACCACCAGGGCGCCCACGGCCACCAGGACCACCGCCGCGAGGGCCGCGAGGCCCAGCACCCATCGCGGGCGTGGTGCCCCTGTCCGCTCAGTCATGCGACACCCCCGTGATGACAACGCCCCGACGGGGGCGCCGAGTTGCGGGCGGGCGCCTCCGGATCGCGGACCGCGAGCATGATCCCGCGAAAACGGGCGCTGGCGCGATGGCTACCGAGCGGTAATGATGCGGTGATGCGGTACGACGTGCTCGTCATCGGGTCCGGCTTCGGCGGCAGCGTCACCGCGCTCCGGCTGGCCGAGAAGGGCTACTCGGTCGGGGTGCTGGAGGCCGGGCGGCGCTTCGCCGACGACGAGTTCCCGCAGACCTCCTGGCGGCTGCGGCGGTTCCTGTGGGCGCCGCGCCTCGGCTGCTACGGGCTCCAGCGGCTCACCCTGCTGCGTGCGGCCGACCGGAAGGCCGGCGGCGGCGTGCTGGTGCTCTCCGGCGCCGGGGTCGGCGGCGGCTCGCTGGTCTACGCCAACACCCTCTACGAGCCGCTGGACGCCTTCTACACCGACCCGCGGTGGCGGGACGTCACCGACTGGCGCGACGAACTGGCCCGCCACTACGACCAGGCGAGGCGGATGCTCGGTGCCACCACGTACCCGGTCGTCACCCGCGCCGACCGGGCGATGCGGGTGGTGGCCGACCGGATGGGGGTGGGGCACACCCACCACCCCACCCCCGTCGCCGTGTTCATCGGCCGTCCCGGCGAGCCGGCGGCCGACCCCTACTTCGGCGGCGCGGGGCCGCGACGCACCGGCTGCACGCACTGCGGCGCGTGCATGACCGGCTGCCGGCACGGGGCGAAGAACACCCTGGTGAAGAACTACCTCTGGCTGGCGGAGCGGCTCGGCGCGCAGGTGCACCCGCTGACCACGGTCACCGCCGTGCGCCCGGCCGACGGCGGCGGGTACGCGGTGCACACCGTGCGTACCGGTGCGTGGCTGCGCCCGCGACGGCAGGTGGTCCACGCCGACCAGGTGGTCTTCGCGGCCGGCGCGCTCGGCACCCAGCGGCTGCTGCACGCCATGAAGGCCCAGGGGGCGCTGCCCGGGCTGTCGCCGCGCCTCGGCGAGCTGACCCGGACCAACTCCGAGGCGATCCTCGGCGCCTCGGTGTCCCGTCGGCGGGCCCGCGCCCAGGGGCTCGACTTCACCGAGGGGGTGGCGATCACCAGTTCGTTCCACCCCGACGCGCAGACCCACGTCGAGCCGGTCCGCTACGGCCGGGGCTCGAACGCGATGGGCCTGCTCCAATCGCTGCTGGTCGACGGCGGGCCGCGCCGGGTGCGGCGCTGGCTGGGCACGCTGCTGCGCGAGCCCCGCGCGGCGGCCAAGCTGCTGTCGGTGCGCGGCTGGTCGGAGCGGACGGTGATCGCCCTGGTCATGCAGTCGGCGGACAACTCGCTGACCACCCGGCTGCGGCGCGGGCCGTTCGGCCGGCGTCTGGTCTCGGGGCCGGGGCACGGCGCGCCCAACCCGACCTGGATCCCGGCCGGCAACCGGGCGGTCCGCCTGCTGGCCGAGGAGATCGGCGGTACGCCCGGCGGGGCGCTGACCGAGCCGTTCGACATCCCGCTGACCGCGCACCTCCTCGGCGGGGCGGTGATCGGCGCCACCCCGGCCGACGGCGTGATCGACCCGTGGCACCGCGTCTACGGCCACCCGGGCCTGCACGTGGTCGACGGGGCGGCGGTCTCGGCGAACCTCGGGGTGAACCCGTCGCTGACCATCACCGCCCAGGCGGAGCGCGCCATGTCCTTCTGGCCGAACCGGGGCGAGGAGGACCCGAGGCCGCCTTTGGGCTCGCCGTACCGTCGGCTCCGCGCGGTCGCGCCGCACCACCCCGCCGTCCCCGCGGACGCCCCGGGGGCCCTGCGTCCCTGATCCCCGCGGCCGCGCGGGCTGCTCCTTCGCGCCGTTCGTCCGGGCGTCGGGCGCCGGATCGCCGGCGGCGGGTGGGATGCGGCGGGGCGCGGCGGAGGGGGAAGGGCGGGTCGGTAGGCTTTCTGCACATGAGCACGCCTCGCCCCGTCCTCGTGGTGGACTTCGGAGCCCAGTACGCCCAGCTCATCGCGCGTCGGGTGCGTGAGGCCAACGTCTACTCCGAGATCGTGCCGCACTCGATGCCGGTCGCCGAGATGCTGGCGAAGGACCCGGCCGCGATCATCCTCTCGGGCGGCCCGTCGAGCGTCTACGCGCCGGGCGCCCCCCAGATCGACGCCGGCATGTTCTCCTCCGGGGTGCCGGTCTTCGGCATCTGCTACGGCTTCCAGGCGATGGCCCGGGCGCTCGGCGGCACGGTGGCCCGCACCGGCAACCGCGAGTACGGCGGCACCCCGCTGCGCGCCCGCCCGGAGGCCGGGGTGCTGCTGCGCGAGCTGCCGGACGACCTGCCGGTCTGGATGAGCCACGGCGACTGCGTGACCGAGGCCCCGGCGGGCTTCACGGTGACCGCCGAGTCGGCGGGCGCGCCGGTCGCCGCGTTCGAGGACGTGGCCGGCCGCCGTGCCGGCGTGCAGTTCCACCCGGAGGTCGGGCACACCGCGCACGGCCAGGAGATGCTGCGCCGCTTCCTGCACGAGATCGCCGGCATCGAGCCGACCTGGACGCCCGCGAACATCATCGACGAGCAGGTCGCCCGGATCCGCGAGCAGGTCGGCGACAAGGAGGTCATCTGCGGCCTGAGCGGCGGGGTGGACTCGGCGGTGGCCGCCGCGCTGGTGCACCGGGCCGTCGGCGACCAGCTGACCTGCGTCTTCGTCGACCACGGCCTGCTGCGCGCCGGCGAGGCCGAGCAGGTGGAGAAGGACTACGTCGCCGCCACCGGCATCAAGCTCAAGGTGGTCGACGCGCAGGAGCGCTTCCTCGGCGCGCTGGCCGGGGTCACCGACCCGGAGCAGAAGCGCAAGATCATCGGCCGGGAGTTCATCCGGGTCTTCGAGGCCGCGGCCCGCGAGGTCGCCGCGCACGGCGACGTCGAGTTCCTCGTCCAGGGCACCCTCTACCCGGACGTCGTGGAGTCCGGCGGCGGCACCGGCACCGCCAACATCAAGAGCCACCACAACGTCGGCGGCCTGCCGGAGGACCTGAAGTTCGCCCTGGTCGAGCCGCTGCGCACGCTGTTCAAGGACGAGGTCCGCACGCTGGGCCTCCAGCTCGGCCTGCCGGAGGCGATGGTGTGGCGGCACCCGTTCCCGGGTCCCGGCCTGGCCATCCGGATCATCGGCGCGGTCGACCGGGAGCGGCTCGACCTGCTGCGCCAGGCCGACCTGATCGCCCGGGAGGAGCTGACCGCCGCCGGCCTGGACCGGGGCGTCTGGCAGTTCCCGGTGGTGCTCCTGGCCGACGTACGCAGCGTCGGGGTGCAGGGCGACGGCCGCAGCTACGGGCATCCCGTGGTGCTGCGGCCGGTCTCCAGCGAGGACGCGATGACCGCCGACTGGTCCCGGCTGCCCTACGAGGTGGTCGCCCGGATCTCCACCCGGATCACCAACGAGGTGGCCGAGGTCAACCGGGTCGTGCTGGACGTGACGAGCAAGCCGCCGGGCACCATCGAGTGGGAGTGATCCCGCCTCACGCCGCCGGCGGGTAGGTCGGCGGCCCCGGCTGCGCCACGGTCGGCTGTGTCACCGTGGGCGGCGCGGCCTGCGCCGGGTGCGGCCAGGCGGGCGCGTCGGCCGGCTCCTCGGGCATCAGGAACCACATGATCGGGTACGCGAGCAGCGCGAGACCGGCGGTGAGCAGGCCGGCGACCGCGAAGACCACCCGGACCAGGGTGGGGTCGACGGCGAAGTACCGGCCGAGGCCGCTGGCCACCCCGGCGATCATCCGGTCCGTGGCGGGGCGACGGAGCTGCTTGTACGGGGGCGGGGGAGGGGTGGTGTAGGTCATGCCTCCACGGTCCGCGCCGGCCGCTCGGGCGGCCTCGGTGACCGCCCGGATCCCTACCCTGACCCGCCCCTGAGGCGCGAGCTTTCAGTCAGGAATCTGACTCTTTTCGATGGAGGTAACCCTGGCCGGGGAGAATTTGCCCCCGTGACCACCATGCTGGAGCCGCTCCGCAGGATCGCGGCATACGCAGTTTGTGCTGATTCAGTCGGCCGGGTGTTGCTGGTCCGCGCATCGGAGCGCTCCGGCACCCCCGGCACGTGGTCGCTGCCCGGCGGGGCGGTCGACCACGGCGAGGACCCGCACCACACCGTCGTGCGGGAGACCGCCGCCGAGACCGGGCTCTCCGTCACCGTGGCCGGCCTGCACGACGTGCTCGCCGACATGCGGGCGCTGCCCGGGCGGGGCATCACCATCCACACCGACCGCCTGATCTACCAGGTCTCGGTGCGGGGCGGGACCCTCGCCGACCGGGTCGACCGGCCCACCGACCTGGTCCGCTGGTTCACCCCGGCGGAGGCCCGCGAGCTGCCGCTGCGGTCGTTCACCGCGCGCGCACTGGGCCTGCCCGCCTCGTCCGCCGACATCGTGCCGGACGAGGCGCCCGAGTTCCCCTCGTTCTACGCCGTGCCCGGCCCGGACGGGCTGCACCGCGCCCAGCGCTTCGCCGCGTACGCGGTGGTGACCGACCCGGACGACCGGGTGCTGCTCACCCGGGTCTCCGACGGCTACCCGGGGGCGGGCTGCTGGCACCTGCCCGGTGGCGGCACCGACTACGGCGAGCAGCCCGGCGCCGCCCTGATCCGGGAACTGGTCGAGGAGACCGGGCAGACCGGTCGCCTCGTCGAGTTGCTGGGCGTGGCCAGCCACCGCGACGCCGCCTCCCTCGGCCCGGAGGGTTATCCGATCGACTGGCACGGCGTCCGCGCCTTCTACCGGGTCGTGGTCGACAAGCCGGCCCCGCCCACCGTGGCCGACGTCGGCGGTTCGACCTGCGAGGCCCGCTGGTTCGCCCGCGAGGAGCTGGGCGCCCTGCCCACCGACCGCCTGACCGAGGTGACGGCGGAAGCCGTCCAGGCAGCCCGCCTGGCCTGAACCCCGCCCTTCGCACCCGTCCCCGTCCGCCCGTCCCGAGGTCGGCCGGGCGACATGCCTCATCCGCTGCGACTAACGTCATGATCGACGGACGGTTCGGCGCGAGCGGGGGAGTGCGGACGGGTGGAGCAACGGCGGCGGGTCGGCGCGTACGGGATGTGTCGGGGTTCGGACGGCCGGGTGCTGTTGGCCCGGGGTTCCGCTTCGTGCCCCTTCCCGGGGGTCTGGCAGCTCCCCGGGGGCGGGCTCGAGCACGCGGAGCATCCGGCGCGCGCGGTGGTCCGCGAGTTCGCCGAGGAGACCGGTCTCACGGTGGAGGTGACCGGGCTGCGGGCCGCGCTCGCCGACGTGACGACCTTCCGTGCCGCCGACGTCGCGGTGCACACCGACCGCCTGGTCTTCGACGTCGCCGTGCGCAGCGGTGCACCACGACCGGAGCCGGCCGGTGGCAGCGACGAGGTGGCCTGGTTCACCACCGCCGAGGCGGCTCAGGTGCCGCTGATGCCGTTCACGGCCGAGCTGCTGGGCCTGCCCCTGTCGCCGCTGCCGCCGGATCTGCCCCGCTCGACGGCGGAGGGGCCGGCCACCGCGCCCCCGGCCGACCGCAGGCAGCGCTTCGGGGCGTACGGCCTGGTCACCGACCCCGCCGGCCGGGTGCTGCTCACCATGATCGCCGACGGCTATCCGGGCGCCGGCCGGTGGCACCTGCCCGGTGGCGGGACCGACCACGGCGAGCAGCCGGTCGCCGCCCTGCTGCGCGAGCTGGTCGAGGAGTCCGGCCAGCTCGGTCGGGTGGTCGAGCTGATCGGCGTCGACAACCTGCACAATCCGGCCGCGCTCGGCCCGGAGGGGCACCCGATCGACTGGCACGGTGTCCGGGTGGTCTACCGGGTGACGGTCGACGTGCCCACCGAGCCACGGGTGACCGAGCTCGCCGGCGGCTCCACCGCCCGCGCGGCCTGGTTCGCGCCCGAGCAGCTCGTCGGGCTGCCGCTGACCGGGATCGCCGTACTGGCGCTGGCCGGGGGCCCCGCAGAGGGCCGCCCGTAACCGGACATCCACGTCGCCGGCACCCGCTCACCGAGCCGGGGGAGACGGGGTCCGGTACATTCGAGGTGGGGTTGGTGGAGGAAACGGGCGATGGAGCCCGAGATGGGAATAAGAGAGCGGTTCGCGCGGTTAGACCAGATACAAGTACCGCCGGCAGCTATCGCCAAGCCCCGTTCCCCTATGCGATGGTGTACTCCGCAAAACGGCTGCCGGGCCAGAACGGTCCGGCACGAGACAGCCGGACAGCCGCCCTCGCGACGGTAAATCGATCCGGTGATGGAGGAAACGTGCCGAGAGCCCCCTGGCGCCGGCGTCGTACCACTGACAGTCCGCGTCCCGCAGGGCGTCGCTGGGCGGGCCCGTTGCGCCGCAGCAGCACGCTCGCCCGACAGGTACTGCTGGTCCGGGTCGGGCGCCGCGACGGTGACCTGCGCGGCGGCAGCGACCTGGCGACGTCCGAGCACCGCTACGTCGACCGGCCGCGCCGCCGCTACGGGTTGACGCCGGTAGAGCGCGCCGAGGTCGCCTCGATCGTCCCGGTCAGCCCCGCCCTCGGCCCGACGACCCCGGTCGACGAGTCGGGGATGTCGATCCCGCTGCTCCCCGGCGAGCGGACGGTCGCCCGGCGGATGAAGTTCGCGGTGGTCAACGCCTGCACCCTCAGCAGCCTGATGCTCGGCATGCTGGCCATCTTCCTGGCCATGCAGGGTGA
This sequence comes from Micromonospora sp. CPCC 205546, assembly GCF_036902715.1. Lineage (NCBI taxonomy): Bacteria > Bacillati > Actinomycetota > Actinomycetes > Micromonosporales > Micromonosporaceae > Micromonospora > Micromonospora sp. CPCC 205546. The sequence goes on along the minus strand of NZ_JBAKHL010000037.1, from coordinate 25,826 downwards.
GGTACGCGTCGCCGCGCTCTGCCTGATCGCCTGCGTCGTCTTCGACGGCCTCGACGGCGCGCTCGCCCGCAAGTTCGGCGTGGCCAGCCCGTTCGGCGCGCAGATGGACTCGCTGGCCGACATGTGCTCGTTCGGCCTCGCCGCCCCGGTGGTGGTCTACGCCTCGCTGGCCGGCTCGGTCTCCACGCCGGCCGCCGCGGTGGCCTGTGCCCTCGTCGCGGCGTGCGCGGCGGTCCGGCTCGCCCGGTTCAACGTCTCGCCGAAGGACGGGCGGTTCTTCTGCGGCGTGCCCACCACGATGGCGGCCGCCGTGCTCGCCCTGACCGTGGCCATCGGGCTGCCCGTGCCGGGCATCGTCCTGGTGGCCGGGGTGGCGCTGCTCGCCTTCGCCATGGTCTCCAGCTTCCCCTACGCCAAGCTCGCCCGGCTGCTGAAGCTGCCGCCGTGGCTGTGGCTCGCCCCGGTTATCGGCGCGCTGATCGACATCCGGCTCACCTTCGCCCTGATCGTGGTCGGCTACCTGGTCAGCGGCCCGGTGCTCTGGCTGCGTCAGCGTCGCACCGCCTGAGGCACGTACGCGAGAAGGGGCGCCGCGGACCGCGGCGCCCCTTCTTCGTGTCGTCCCTCGGGGCGCTCAGTGCCAGCGGGCGATGATGCTCGAGCCCCCGACGACCTTGTCCCCGGGCCCGACCAGCGGCTCCGCCGCGTCCGCGGGCAGGTAGATGTCGGTGCGCGAGCCGAACCGGATCAGGCCGAAGCGCTCACCCCGGGCCAGGAGCGCGCCGATCGGGGCGCGCTGCACGATCCGCCGCGCGATCAGGCCGGTGCGCTGCGCCACGACCACCGTGCCGTGCGCGGTGTCGAGCACCGTGTACGCGGCCACGTTGTGCTCGGCCGCCGGCTTCATCGCGTTGGCGAAGCCGCCGTCGGCGACGAAGTAGTCGACCACCTTGCCGGCCACCGGGGCGCGGTTGACGTGCACGTCCAGCACCGACAGGAAGACCGCGATCCGCAGCCACTCGCCCGCGCCGAAGCGCTCGTCGTGCAGCCGCTGCACGGACAGCACCCGGCCGTCGGCCGAGGCGACCACCGCCGACGGGTCCTCCGGCACGTCGCGCTCCGGGTCCCGGAAGAAGGCGGCCACCGGGGCTGCGGCCAGGGCCGGCAGCAGCCAGAGCTTCGAGCCGGGCCGGCTCACCCTGGCCACCGCGGCCAGGCCCAGCGCGATGCCGGCGGCGGCCACCCCGTTGGAGTCGATGTGCATGCCGCGGGTCAGCGGAACGCTGGACGGGCGGTACGCCGGGGCCATCCGGGCGGCCGAGGCGGCGTCGGCCGGGGTGTAGCGGAGCCGGTGCACCCGCAGCGGCGGCGTGTTGCGCAGCACCAGGTCGGCGCCGACGCCGTACAGCGCGCCCTGCCGGTCCAGCTCGACGGCCGCGCCCCCGGTGCGTCCCGGCGTGGCGGTCGTGGCCACACTCAGCACCGCGCCGTCGGTCAGGTACTTGGTCAGGCCCTCGACGGCGGCGCGGGTCTCCTCGGCGGTGCCGGTGAACGGCTCCCCGGCGACGACCACGGCGGCGGGCTCGGCCTCGGCGAGGGTGTCGACCACGCGGACCCGGTCGGCCACCCAGCGTCCCTGCGCGGTGACGTGTTCCCGCAGGGCCGCCGGGGTGGCCGCCGCGGAGGGCACCAGGGTGAGGGTGTCGCCGGGCAGCAGCGCGTCGATCGCCGCGGCCAGCACCGCGGACTCCGGCGTCGCGCCGACCAGCAGCGCGGCCTTCGGGTCGTTGATCCGGGCGAGCTCGGAGACGAGGGTACGGGCGGCTCGCTCGCCGATGCGGACCGGACCGGACCGGCCGGAGGTGCGCACGGCGGGGGACTGCGTCATGTCGGACGGACTCCTGACGGGGTAGAGACGGGAATCGCGGCGGGACCGCCACGGCGGCGCGGTCCGGCCGGCGCGGCGGCCAGGTCGGCGCGGGCCGGCCGGCGGAGGCGAGTTCTCCACGGCCAGCATAGGCCGCCGCCGGCGCCGGCCGCACCGCTGTGGTCAGCCGCGCGCCCGCTCGTCCCCGGCCTGCGGTCCGTCGTCCCGCCCAGAAACGACGCCGTCCACGTCGGCGGCGCGATCCCCGACGGCCTCGGGCCGGACGTCGGTGACGGCCTCCGTCGGCCACTCGTCGGCTGCCACCGGGAGCCGGTCGCCGGTCGCCGACCCGCCCGGCGTCGGTTCGCCCGGTGTCGCGCCGATGGCCGGTCCGCCCGGCGTCGGTGCGCCCGGCGTCGTGCCGATGGCCGGTCCGCCCGGCGTCGGTCCGCCCGGTGTCGCGCCGATGGCCGGCCCGTCCGGCGTCGGTGCGCCCGGCGTCGTGCCGATGGCCGGTCCGCCCGGCGTCGGTGCGCCGGTCGTGGGCGCGGACACGTCCCACTCGGACCGCCTGCCCCAGTCGGAGCGCTCGCCCCAGTCGGAGCGCCGGCCGCCCCACGCCGTCGGCTCGTCGGCCGGTGTCGGCCGGTCGAGGTCCGGGCGGGTCGGGTCGATCTCGGTGCCCTGCCGGTCCGGTGCCCGGCCCGCAGGCTGCGGGGCCGGCGGGGTGGAAGCGGGCTCGACCGCGTCAGGGGCGTCGTCGGAGCCGGCGTCGTCGCGGCCGGTGTCGTGGGCGGCGCCGGCGGGCGGGGAGGTGCCGGCGGACCGCCCGGAGCGTAACGCGCCCACCAGGCCCAGCAGGCCGATCAGGATCAGCGCGCCGGCCAGGAACCAGCCGACCGGCGGGAGGGCGAGCCCGAGCAACTGCGCGAGCAGCCACCACGCGGCGAGGCCGAGGAAGATCAGCCCGAAGGCGAACGACACGATGTCGGTGCGATGGGCCCTCATCGGGTCACCTCCAGGTTGCCGGCGTTGACGTGGACGTAGAGCCGCAACGTCCCGCCGCCCGGGCCGTCCGCCCCCAGGTCGGTGGTCTCCCGCAGCTCCCCGGCGAGCCCGCCGGAGCGCTTGCCGAAGACGACCGCGTCGCCGGCGTTGACGTCGGCCACGGTGGTGACGTCGACGTTCGGGGGCACCACCACCGTGCACTCGCCGAAGTTGACGGAGACGGTGATCTCGGTGTTCTTCTTGTCGAAGTCGATCGCGCGCAGGTCCAGCACCGTGTCACCGAAGCTGTTCTCGTACCGCAGCGCGAGGTCACGGTGGTCGGTGGGTGCCCAGGTGACGTTGCCGTCGACGCCCCGGATCCGGTCGTAGGACTCGGCCACGGTGGCCACCCCGAGCGCGGCGGCGGCCACCACACCGAGCGCGATCAGCCAGCGGGCCCGCCCGAACCAGGTGCCCACCAGCAGGCCGAGCCCGATGGTGGCCAGGGTGGCCGCGAAGTACGCCGACGCCCCGACGTCGGAGACGTCCAGCAGGTCGACCACGGCGACCACGCCCAGGGCGAGGAAGATCAGCGAGAACGTCACCGCGCCGAGGGGGGAGCGCTCGCGCGGTCGCTTCGGCGGCTTCACCCGCGGCTTCGGCGGCGAAGGCGGGGGCGGCACGACGGTCTGCCCGGCGTACGGGCCGTGCGGGGCGAACGGGGGCCGGTAGGACGGGGGCAACGGCGCGGGCACCGGGTGGGCCGGCGCCCCCGAGGTCGCGGCGGGCCAGCCCGAGGCCGGGGCGGGCCAGCCGGAGGTGGGCGGGACCGGCGGCCAGCCGACGGTCGGCGTACCCGCGGCGGGGCGGGCCGGCGGGACCGGGGCGGCCGGCGGCCAGGCGGGCAGCTCGGTGGTCGGCTCGGCGGGTCGGCCGGGGACCGGAGCGCTCCAGGCGGTGTGGGCGACGGTCGCCGGCGGGACGGTGACCGGGCCCGCCCCGGGAGCCACGGCCACGGTCGGCGGGACCGCGTACGCGGCCGGGGCGGGATGGCCGACCGGCGGCACCGGCCCGGGCGGGGCGGTGGGCGCAACGGGCGGTACGGGGTCGACCGGCGCGCCCTGGCCGCCCCTGTGGTCGCGGTTGAGCAGCAGCGCGCCGCCGATCAGGATGGTGGCGCCGAGCAGCACCGCCCGGAACGCGTCCGTGACGATGTAGCCGAAACTGATCGCGACCAGGATGCTCAGCACGATCACGGTGACGGGGGACATGCTGGACCGGCCCCGACCCAGCATGGACTCGACGGGAGAGGCGCTGTCCCCCTCGCCCGGAATGATCAGCCAGGCGGTGACGTAGATCAGGATGCCGATGCCGCCGAAGAAGCCGAGCACCGCCAGCAGCACCCGCCAGAGGACCGGGTCGGTGTTGGTGGCCCGGCCGATCGCCGCGCAGACGCCGGCCAGGTAACGGCCCTCGCGGGGGCGCACCAGCCCGTACCGCGAGGTGAAGCCGGCTCCGCCGAACGACGGCTGCGCTCCGGGTCCGGGGCCGGGCGGTGGCGTCGCGCCCGCGGCCGGCGCGGCCACGGGCGGCGGCGTGGTGGAGCCGCCGGGCGGTGTCGCGGTGGGGGGTGGCCCACCCGGCTGTGCCGCCCCGGGGGTGGCGGACTGGGCAGCTTCCTCGGTCATGCCTCGATCCTGCTGCCCCGACCCGCCGGACGGCCTCAGGAGGCGACCCTGACCCCACCCTGAGATCCCGGTGGCCCGAATGTCGGGGGCGTCCCCGTGGTCGGGGGGCGCCGCGTCGTGTGACGATCGACGCGGCGCCGCCGACGAACCGTCGTCCGCGCCGTACCCGCCGCGAACAGGGAGTCTCCGATCAGCGCCGTGACCCAGCCACCCCGCCTCTACCGCGCCCCGGAGCACCGGATGGCTGCGGGGGTGGCCGCCGGCATCGCCGACCATCTCGGCATCTCGGTGCTGCGGGTGCGGGTCGCCTTCATGGTGCTGCTGGGTTTGAGCGGGCTGGGCCTGCTGCTCTACGCGGCCTTCTGGGCGGTCGTGCCGCTGCGTCCGGGCGACACCGCCGTACCGCCCCGCAGGGACGTCGCCCAGCTCCTGCCGTTCGTGGCGATCGGCCTCGGCGTGCTGCTGGTGCAGGTGATGGTCTTCGACTCGATCGGCGCGACGGGCACCGCCGGCTGGCTGGTCGCGATCATCGCGGTCGGCGCCGGGGTGATCTGGCACCAGTCGGCTCCGGAGCGTCGGCGGCAGTGGGGCGACTCCATGCCGGTGCCCTGGCTGGGCGCGGTGGTGGAGGAGAACGACCGGCGGGCCTTCGTGCTCCGGTTCATCGGCGGCGGGGTGCTGGTCGCGGTCGGCATCATCGGCGTCGCCGCGGTCTACTCCCCGGCGCAGAACTTCGACGCCGTGCTCAACGGCGTGATCTTCGCCCTGGTCGGCCTCGCCGGGGTGGGCGTGGTGGCCGCGCCGGTGCTGTGGCGGACGTACAACCAGCTCCGGTCGGAGCGCGAGGGGCGCATCCGGGAGCAGGAGCGGGCCGAGCTGGCCGCGATGGTGCACGACCAGGTGCTGCACACCCTGGCCCTGATCCAGCGCAACGCGAGCGACGTGAAGACCGTCCAGCGGCTCGCCCGCGGGCAGGAACGTTCGCTGCGCAACTGGCTCTACAAGCCCACCGGCTCGCCCTCCGAGCGGTTCGCCGCCGCACTGGAGCAGGCCGCCGCCGAGGTCGAGGACACGTTCGCCATCACGGTGGAGGCGGTGGTGGTGGGCGACCGGGAGACCGACGAGCGGGTCGGCGCGCTGGTGGCCGCCGCGCGCGAGGCGCTGGTGAACGCCGCCCGACACGCGGGGGTGGAGACCGTCTCGCTCTACGCCGAGGTCGAGCCCGACCAGGTCAGCGCCTTCGTCCGGGACCGGGGGAAGGGCTTCGACCCGGATACGGTGGAGGATCACCGGCACGGGGTCCGGGGCTCGATCGTCGGGCGGATGAAGCGGCACGGCGGCCGGGCGGAGATCCGCTCCGGGCCGGGGGAAGGGACCGAGGTCCGGCTGATCCTGCCGATCACCCGCGACCCGGCAACGGCGGAAAGGGACAAGTGATGACCGAGCAGTCGATGGAACCGGTCGAGGGGGCGGCTGCCCGCGCCGAGCGGCTGCGGGTCTTCCTCGTCGACGACCACGCCATGTTCCGCGCGGGCGTCCGCGCCGAGCTGGGCGCGCACGTCGAGGTGGTCGGCGAGGCGAGCACCGTCGGCGAGGCGGTCACCCGGATCGCCGCCACGCTGCCCGACGTGGTGCTGCTCGACGTGCACATGCCCGACGGCGGCGGCCGGGCGGTGCTGGAGGCGATGCGGCGTACCCATCCGCAGGTCAAGTTCCTGGCGCTGAGCGTCTCGGACGCCGCGGAGGACGTGATCGGGCTGATCCGGGCCGGCGCGCGGGGCTACGTCACGAAGACGATCTCCCCGGAGGAGTTGGCCGCCGCGGTCCGCCGGGTCGCCGACGGCGACGCGGTGTTCAGTCCCCGGTTGGCGGGGTTCGTGCTGGACGCGTTCGCGGCCCGACCCGACGCCCCGGTGGCCGACCCCGAGCTGGACCAGCTCACCAACCGCGAGCGCGAGGTGCTGCGGCTGCTCGCCCGGGGGTACGCGTACAAGGAGATCGCCAAGGAGCTCTACATCTCCATCAAGACGGTGGAGACCCACGTGTCGAACGTGCTGCGCAAGCTCCAGATGTCCAACAGGTATGAGTTGTCCCGTTGGGCGGCCGACCGACGGCTCGTGTGATCCATTTCTTTTCCCCGTCATTTGGGACGCAAGTGGCGAATGTGGCGGGCGGGGGCTGACAAGCGATCAACTTCCGTCACATAATGCCCCGTCGCGTTCTCGCGTGCGGGTGGTGCGCATCCCGCGGGAACGGCGGCTTCACGCAACCCGCCGCGCGCGGGTCACCCCTGGGGAGAGGTGCACGAATCTGATGTTCGGACAACGAGGACGGCGCTGGGCGCGGATCGCCCTGGCGACCGTCGCCGGTGGCGCGCTGGCACTGGGCGCGACGGCGCCGGCCGCCGCCGCCGACAAGATCGGCGTGGCCAAGTCGGTCAAGGGCAGCAACGTCACGCTCATGCTCAACGGGCAGCCGAAGAGCACCAGTGCCCTGGCGCTCAAGATCGACGGAAAGCTCGTGCCCGCCTTCTGCATCGACTACCACACCAACGTGGCGATCGACGGCAAGTACAAGGAGGGCACCTGGGACGAGTCCCAGGTGAAGAACCTCGGCAAGGTGCAGTGGGTGCTGACCCACGGCTACCCGAACGCCGACTCCGCCAAGCTGCTGTCCGCCGCCGGCGCCACCGCCCCGGAGAAGGCCGACCTCGACAAGCTGCTCTACTTCGGCACCCAGACCGCCATCTGGAACTTCAGTGACGGCGTCAAGCTGGGTGACTGGGTCGACAACTCGAAGCTGCTCGGCAAGAAGCAGTACGACGTGGTCAAGAAGGTCCACGACTACCTGGTCAACAACGCCACCGACCAGCCCGAGCCGAAGGCCGAGCTGAGCGTCGACCCGACCAGCGCCAAGGCCACCGTCGGCGAGAAGGCCGGCCCCTTCACCGTCAAGGGCCCGGCGGGCGAGATCACCGTCGCGGCCGACGGCGGCTCGGCGGTCGACGCCGAGGGCAAGCCGGTCACCAAGACCACCAACGGTGGGCAGTTCTGGCTGGTCGCCGACGGCGCCGGCGAGGTGAAGGTGACCGTTTCCGCCCAGGACTCGGTCTCGTTCGGCCGGGTGTTCCTCTTCACCGGCGAGCGCGCCGCGCAGAAGCTGATCCTCGGTGGCAGCACCGGCGCCACTGTGACCGCCAAGGCCGAGGCCGCGTTCACCGCCGCCCCGACCGAGTCGCCGTCGCCGAGCGCGCCGGCGGAGTCGCCGTCGCCGAGCACCCCCGCGGAGTCGCCGTCGCCGACCGCCCCGGTGGAGAGCCCGGCCCCGTCGACGTCGCCCGCGAGCAACGGTGGTGACCTGCCGCTGACCGGTTCTCCGATCGCCGCCTCGATCGCCGCCGGCGTGGCGCTGCTGGCCGCCGGCGCGGTCGCCGTGCTGCTGTTCCGCCGTCGCAAGCTGCGCTTCACGGCCTGATCGACGCCCGCTCCACGGCCCCGGTACCGCCCCGCGCGGTGCCGGGGCCGTTCGCTGCTCCACCCTCCCCGGTCTGCGTCCCGGCACGCGGAGATCGACCGACCGCCGGAGTCCGTTCGGGCGACGAGCAGGCGTACGACATCGATCGCCCTCGTCCACCCGGGCGAGGAAGGTGGCCGCAAAGCCGACGCCGGCATCCTCCGGATGGGCAAAAACGGCCAACGCCCGGACGGCGCCGAACCGTGCCGGAGCGGACGCGGGGAAGGTCACAGCCGCTGTGTACGCGCTCCGGTGGGCAGCCCTGCCGAACCGTGTCTTTCCTGCTCAGAGCGGTATTTCCGGCGTACATCATGATCTTTTTTCAAGTATCGGCAACGTGGCGACCAACTAACGGCTTGATAACGGCACCTTCACGGAACGGGCCGGTGGGTGTCACAGTGGCAGCACCTCACCCCTCATGTGAGGCACTCCGTACGGCCTGACGACCACGGGCCCGCCTCTCGACGGCGCTCCGTGGTGTCTCGTGTGCGCGGTGCCGAGCGGCGGGCGAGGTGGCCCGGCGGATCGGTACATCATTCTTGTCCCGAATTCACTGCGGTGAAACCGGCTCCCGCCCCGCGGGTTGCCGGACGTGTCACCCCATACGTGCGTGAAACCCACGACGGATCCAGGTTCAGAAAGAGGAGGCCCCTCGGAATGAGAGTCTCGAAGCGGGCAGGCAGCGCGGTCGCGCTGGGCGCGGCTTTCGCGCTCGTCGCGTCCGGTTGCTCGAGCAGTGACAGCGACGGCGGGGACGCCGGCGCGAGCGCCGACGGCGCCATCACCATCGACGGCACTCAGCCGGAGGTCGGCCTGGTCCCGGCGAACACCACCGAGACCGGTGGTGGGGCGATCATCGACTGGATCTGGACCGGTCTGGTCGAGTACCCGAACGACGGCAGCGCCCCGCGCAACGCGGTCGCCGAGTCGATCGAGACGACCGACTCCAAGGTCTACACGATCAAGATCAAGAAGGACACGAAGTTCCACGACGGCACCGTCGTCAAGGCCAAGAACTTCGTCGACGCCTGGAACTGGGGCGCCTACTCGCCGAACGGCGCGCAGAACGGCAGCTTCTTCTCCGACATCCAGGGCTTCGCCGACGTCCACACCGAGGACCCGGACGGCGCCGAGGGCCCGCAGAAGGCCCCGGAGCCGAAGGCCAAGGAGATGTCCGGCCTGAAGGTCGTCGACGAGTTCACCTTCGAGGTCACCCTCGAGGCGCCGACCGCCGTGTTCCCGACCAAGCTCGGCTACAGCACCTTCATGCCGCTGCCGGACGCGTTCTTCAGCCAGGGCGCCGAGGCGTTCGGCAAGAAGCCGATCGGCAACGGCCCGGTCAAGTTCGTGTCGTGGGAAGACGACGTCCAGATCAAGCTGACGCGCTTCGACGAGTACTCCTTGAACGACAAGATGAAGATCAAGGACGTCACCGTCAAGATGTACCAGGACGACACGGCGGCGTACAACGACCTGCTCGCCGGCAACCTGGACTTCCAGCAGCAGGTCCCGGTCTCCGCGCTCGCGGGCGACAAGTGGAAGACCGACCTGGGCGACCGGGGCATCGCCTCCGTCACGCCGTCGACCGGCATCATCGCCTTCCCGATCTACGACAAGCGCTTCCAGAACGCCAAGCTGCGCAAGGCGATCTCGATGTCGATCAACCGCCAGGAGATCAGCGACAAGATCTTCTTCGGTAACCGCAAGCCGGCCGACAGCTGGGCCAACCCGCTGACCCCGGGCGCCAAGGCGGGCAACTGCACCTCCTGCCAGTTCAACGTCGAGGAAGCCAAGAAGCTCCTCGCCGAGGCCGGCGGCTTCCCCGGCGAGCTGGTCATGTACTACAACGCCGACGCCAGCCACAAGGAGTGGATGGAGGCCGTCGCGCAGCAGGTCAAGACGAACCTCGGCATCAACGCTCGCGCCGAGGGTGTCCCGACCTTCGCGGTGTTCCGCCAGAACATCAACGCCGGCAAGATGACCGGCATGTACCGCGCCGGCTGGCAGCAGGACTACCCGGACGTCGAGAACTGGATTGGCCCGCTGTACGTGACCGGCGGTTCCTCGAACGACGGCAAGTACAGCAACCCGCAGGTCGACGCGCTGGCCAAGGAAGCCGCCGCCGCGCCGAGCCTGGAGGCCGCGCACGCCAAGTACGCCGAGGCGGTCGCCCTGATCGACCAGGACGTCCCCACGGTCCCGGTGTACTTCGGTGGCCAGCAGTCCGGCCACTCGGAGAAGATCAAGAAGATCCAGCTCTCCAACGTCGGAGAGCTTGACCTCACCTCGGTCGAGCTCTGATCCGAACGGTCTGACCCCGGGTCGGGCTCACCTACCGGTGGGCCCGACCCGGGCCGTTCCGTGAGGGGTGTCACCACGCTCCTCACCACGTCTGTCGTCCCCGTGTCGGCCGTCCGACGCGCGCCCCCCGTCTGGAGGACCACCCCATGGGCCGTTATCTGTTGAGACGGCTACTCCAACTCGTTCCGGTCTTCATCGGGACGACGTTCCTGATCTACTGGCTCGTGTGGTCGGTGCCCGGTGATCCGTTCGCGGGCAAGTGCGGCGAGCGTCCCTGCCCCGACAGCTTCGTCAACATGATGACGGAGAAGTTCAAGCTCGACGAGCCGCTGCTCGTGCAGTACGGCAACTACATGCAGAACCTGTTCCAGGGTGACTTCGGGCAGACCTTCGGCGGCCGGGAGATCGGCGACATCATCGCCACGTCGTACCCGAACACGCTGAAGCTGGCCCTGGTGGCGCTCACCATCGAGGCGGTCATCGGCCTCACCGCGGGCGTGCTCACCGGCCTGCGCCGCAACGGCTTCCTGGACAACCTGGTCCTGGTCTCCACGCTCTTCCTGATCGCGCTGCCGATCTTCGTCATCGGCTTCGTGGCCCAGTGGCTGCTCGGCGTGCAGTGGGGCATCGTCAAGCCGACGGTCTCCAACGAGATGCGACTGTCCGAACTGATCGTCCCCGGCTTCGTGCTGGGCAGCGCCTCGATGGCGTACATCGCCCGGCTGGCCCGGACGAGCATCGCGGAGAACCGCCGCGCCGACTACGTCCGCACGGCGATCGCCAAGGGGCTGCCGATGCGCCGGGTGGTCGGGGTGCACCTGCTGCGCAACTCGCTCATCCCCGTGGTGACCCTGCTCGGCACCGACCTCGGCGCCCTGATGGGCGGGGCCATCGTCACCGAGGGCATCTTCCAGGTCAACGGGATCGGCCGACAGGTCTTCCGCGCGATCATTACCAAGGAGAGCGCTACCGTTGTCTCCATCGTGGTGGTCCTGGTGCTCGTCTACCTGCTGATGAACCTGCTGGTCGACCTGCTCTACGCCGCCCTGGACCCGAGGATCCGCTATGAGTGAGCGCAGTGAACGAATCGTCATTGCAGCGTCCGCGGGCACTCGTGCCCGCGCCGAGCGGAGCGAGGTGCGGGCATGAGTGACCCGAGTTCCGCCTCGATCGTCAGCACGCCGCCCGCGCAGGCTCCCGACGAGATCGGCGCGCCGACCAACGCGGGTCTGCCGGAGAACGCCCGCAAGGAGAAGCCGCGCGGCCTGCTCGGCGACGCCTGGCGCGACCTGCGCCGCAAGCCGCTGTTCTGGATCTCCGCGGCGTTCATCTTCATCTTCCTGCTGATGACCGTCTTCCCCTCGCTGTTCACCTCCGGCGACCCGGAGAACGGCAACCTGCAGAACAGCCTCGTCGGCCCGTCGTCGCAGGCCTGGTTCGGCTACGACTTCCAGGGCCGCGACGTCTTCGCCCGGGTGATCTACGGCGCCCGCGCGTCCATCGTGGTGTCCCTGCTCTCGGTGGTCGGCGTGCTGCTCTTCGGCGGCGCGATGGGGATCATCGCGGGCTACCGGGGTGGCTGGGTGGACGCGCTGCTCTCCCGCATCGCCGACGTCTTCTTCGGACTGCCGTTCGTGCTGGGCGCCATCGTGATCCTGACCACCTTCAACGGGTCGGGCACGAGCAACAGCAAGGCGGAGATCATGGCTCTGGTGAGCATCTCCCTGATCGTGCTGGGCTGGCCGGTCGTGATGCGGCTGATGCGTTCCTCGGTGCTGGCCACCAAGGAGGCGGACTACATCGTCGCCGCCCGGGCGTTGGGCGCCGGCACCGGACGGATCATCCTGAAGCACCTGCTGCCGAACTGCCTCGCACCGCTGCTGGTCTACGGGACGATCCTGGTCGGCTCCTACATCGGCGCCGAGGCGACGCTGTCCTTCCTGGGCGTCGGTCTGAAGAGCCCGGTCGTCTCCTGGGGCATCATGATCAACGAGGCGCAGAACCTCCTGCGTGTCGCGCCGTACCTGCTCTTCTTCCCCGCCGCGTTCCTCGTCACCGCAGTGCTGAGCTTCGTGATGCTCGGTGAGGCGGTCCGCGAGGCCCTCGATCCGAAACTCCGCTAGGGGAGATTCAGTTGTCCGACATTCTGGTGTCCGAGCAGTCCGCGGCCGGTGCGTCCGGCCGCCCCTCGGGCAGGTTGCTCGAGGTCGACGACCTCCGGGTGGAGTTCCGCACCCGCGACGGCGTCGCCAAGGTCATCAACGGGGTCACGTACCACGTCGACGCGGGGGAGACCCTCGCCGTGCTCGGCGAGTCCGGCTCCGGTAAGAGCGTCACCGCGCAGACCGTCATGGGCATCCTCGACACGCCGCCCGGCTTCGTCACCGGCGGCCAGGTCCGCTTCCACGGCAAGGACATGCTCAGCATGTCCTTCGAGGAGCGGCGCCGCATCCGCGGCGAGGGCATCGCGATGATCTTCCAGGACGCGCTCTCGGCGCTGAACCCGGTCTTCACCGTCGGGTTCCAGATCGCCGAGCAGTTCCGGGTGCGGCGCGGCATGAGCCGCTCCGACGCCAAGAAGCGCGCGATCGAGATGCTCGACCAGGTCAAGATCCCGAACGCCAAGGGCCGGTTCGGCAGCTACCCGCACCAGTTCTCGGGCGGCATGCGGCAGCGCGCGATGATCGCGATGTCGCTCGCCCTGGACCCGGAGGTGCTGATCGCGGACGAGCCGACCACCGCGCTCGACGTCACGGTGCAGGCGCAGATCATGGACCTGCTCGCCGAGCTCCAGCGCGAGCGGCAGATGGGTCTGATCCTGATCACCCACGACCTCGGCGTGGTCGCCGACGTCGCGGACCGGATCGCGGTCATGTACGCGGGCCGGATCGTCGAGGAAGCCAACGTCTACGACCTGTACGCCAAGCCGGCGCACCCGTACACGATCGGCCTGATCAACTCGATCCCGCGACTCGACGAGAAGGGGCAGGAGCTCCGGACGATCAAGGGCCTCCCGCCGAACCTGATGAACATCCCGCCGGGCTGCCCGTTCAACCCGCGTTGCCCCATGGCGCAGCCGGTCTGCCGGGAGAAGGTCCCGCCGCTGCTGCAGGTCGCCTCCGGCCGGGCCAGTGCCTGCCACTTCGCCGAGGAGCTGGTGAACCGTGACTGAGAACATCCTCGAGGTCCGTGACCTGGTCAAGCACTATCCCGTGACCCGGGGCGTGGTGTTCAAGAAGACCATCGGTCACGTCAAGGCGGTCGACGGGGTCTCCTTCGAGCTCAAGGCCGGCGAGACCCTGGGTGTGGTCGGTGAGTCGGGCTGCGGCAAGTCGACGCTGGCCCGGGTCCTGATGAACCTGGAGAAGCCGACCGGCGGCAGCGTGCACTACAAGGGCCAGGACATCTCCAAGCTCTCCGGCCCGGCGCTGCGGCGGCTGCGCCGGCAGATCCAGTTGGTGATGCAGGACCCGTACACGTCGCTGAACCCGCGGATGACGGTCGGCGACCTGATCGGGGAGCCGTTCGAGATCCACCCGGAGGTGGCGCCGAAGGCCAGCCGTCGGGACAAGGTCAAGGAACTCCTCGACCTGGTGGGCCTCAACCCGGAGCACATCCACCGGTACCCGCACCAGTTCTCCGGCGGTCAGCGGCAGCGCATCGGCATCGCCCGGGCGCTCGCCCTGCGGCCCGAGATCATCGTCTGCGACGAGCCGGTCAGCGCCCTGGACGTGTCGATCCAGGCCCAGGTGATGAACCTGCTGGAGAAGCTGCAGGGCGAGTTCGGCCTGTCGTACATCTTCATCGCGCACGACCTGTCGGTGGTCCGGCACCTGTCGGACCGGGTCGCGGTGATGTACCTCGGCAAGATCGCGGAGATCGGCACCGAGGACGAGATCTACGAGCGGCCGACCCACCCGTACACCCAGGCGCTGCTCTCGGCCGTGCCGGTGCCGGATCCGACCGTCCGGGACAACAAGGCGATCATCCGCCTCACCGGCGACGTGCCGTCGCCGGTGAGCCCGCCGTCGGGCTGCCGGTTCCGGACCCGGTGCTGGAAGGCGCAGGACGTCTGCGCCGAGCAGGTCCCGCTGCTGGAGATCCGTCCGGGCTCGGACCACCCGAGCGCCTGCCACTTCGCGGAGAAGCGCGAGATCGTGCAGACGCACGAGGCGTGACCCGCACGGGACCGCCTGCCGACGTCATCGTGACGACGGCAGGCGGTTCCGTCGTTTCCGGGACCGCGCCTGACCGTCCCCGGGACCACGCCGGGTTCCGGCCGGGACCGCGCGGGCTTCCCGACCGTGCCCGGCCTGCCGGGACCGCGCCGGGCCGACCCGGCACCGGTGCACGTGACGCGGGGTCGCCCGGTGCGGGTGCGGCGGTCGTCACCGGGCCCAAGCGGCATCCGTCCAGCCGGGGGCCGCGTCGGCGTACGCGTCACAAGGGGCCGCGGCCGGCGCGGAGCAGCAGCAGCGCGAGTTGCGTGCCGTCGGCGCCGAGGGCGACCCGGAAGCGCTCCAGGATCTCCCGTTCCCGGGACAGCACCAGCCGGGTGCCGCCCGAGGCCATCCGGGTCACCCCCACCTCCTGGGAGAGCCGGGCCCGTTCCTGCCACAGCTCGATCAGTGCCCGGTCGATCTCGTCGATGCGCTCCCGGATCTCGACGATCCGGGCTGCCGCGGTCGGCTCCGGAGTGCCGGTGCGCGCCTCCGGCCTGACGTCGTCGGTGCCTTTCGGCGCGTCTACCGGGGACCCCGGGGCGTCGGGGCCGGGCCGGCCCGCCTCGGGTCGTGTCAGGCTGCCGTTGGACTCCACCACGTCTGTCATCATCGGGTACCCCTCGCCGTCAGGTGCCCGGTGCCCGGATCCCGGGACGAGAAAGCCCCGGGCTCCAGGAGCCCGGGGCTTTCTCGTAGGTCTGGTCGATCAGGCGCGACCTACGGCTGCCGGACTCCCGGTGCCGTAGTAAAAGTAGAAGCGCTGACCGAACATGTCGTCGAGTATGCCGACCTTCGGCCGGCCCGCGCAAGGATTCGGCCTAACCCGTGCCCGGACGGGCGGTCCCGGCGCCGTCGTGACGCCGGGACCGCCCGCACCTCAGCCGAGGCGGGTGATGCGGTCGGCCGCTCCGGGGGCGACCGGCCCGCCGGCGCCCAGGTGGGCGATGAGCGCGTCGACGTCGAAGCCCGGGGCGGTGGCCCGGTCGGTGCCGGCCTGCAACTCGGTGAAGCCGTCCCCGCCGTTGGCCAGGAAGTCGTTCGTGGTGACCCGGTAGCTCGCGGCCGGGTCGACCGGGGCGCCCTCGAACGCCAGGGCGCTCACCCGCGAGCCCACCGGGGCGGTGCTGTCGTAGGAGTAGGTCAGCCCGGCCGAGACCTGCAGGATGCGCTGGGTGGTCTGCCCGTTGAAGCCCACGAACTGCTGCTCCAGCACGTTGCGCAGCTGCGCGCCGGTGAGGGTCTGGGTGACCACCAGGTTGTTGAACGGCTGGACGGTGAACGCCTCGCCGTAGGTGATCTCGCCCGGCGCCTCGCCCCCGGCCGAGGCCGCGTACGGCAGGGACGCCCGGATGCCGCCGGGGTTCATCAGCGCGATCTGCGCCCCGTTCGAGCGGGTGTACGCGAGTTGCGCGTCGGCGATGACGTCACCCAGCGGGCTCTCCCCGCTGGGGCGCGCGTCGCGGACGATGTCGGCCGAGATCCGGCCCACCACCCGGTTGGCGATGGGCGCGACGGCCGCCCGGTACTTGTCGGCCAGGGCCTTGGCACCCGGGTCCACCAGGTCGGGGTTGCGCACGTACGTGCCCGGGGCGCTCTGCTGCCAGGTGCCGTCCGGGTTGCGGACGCCGTTCTCGACGACGACGTTGCGGGCGGTGATCCCGGTGAACCGGCCCGTGCGCCGGTCCAGCGAGTAGTCCACGTCGGTGATGAGCTGGCCGTTGTTGCCGGCGCTGGTCACCACGCTGCGCGCACCCGAGGAGTTCGGCAGGGAGCAGGCGTAGAAGCGGTGGGTGTGGCCGGAGACGACCAGCCCGAACTCCGGCCGCAGGCCGCGGACGATGTCCACGATCGGGCCGGAGAAGTTGGCACAGTCGGAGACGCCGGGGGTGGCCGGCGGCGGCGACTGGGCGCCGCCCTCGTGCACCAGCAGCACCATCGCCTTGACGCCGAAGAGCTTGAGCAGGCCGCCCCACTTGTTGGCGGTCGCCACCTCGTCGGTGAACTTCACGGAGGTGATGCCGGCGGGGTTGACGATGCCCGGGGTGCCCTCCAGGGTCACGCCGACGAAGCCGACCGGCACGCCGTTGACGAACCGCACGTCGACCGGGGGCAGGATCGGCAGCCCGGTCTTCCTGCTCACGGTGTTGGCGGCCAGGTAGGTGAACTTCGCGCCGGCGAAGCCGTCCCCGTCCTGGCAGCCGTCCACCGGGTGGCAGCCGCCCTTGTTGATCCGGATCAGCTCGTCGACGCCCTCGTCGAACTCGTGGTTGCCGACGGAGCTGACGTCCAGGCCGATCTCGTCCATGAGCTCGATGGTCGGCTCGTCGTGGAAGGCGGCGCTGACGAGCGGGGTGGCGCCGATCAGGTCGCCGGCCCCGACGGTGGTCGTGCTCCGCCCTTCGGCCCTGGCCTCGGCGCGCAGCCTCTTCAACCAGGTGGCGAGGTACTCCACGCCGCCGGCGGGGGTGCCGTTGACCGCCGCGCCGCTGCCGCCGGGCGGATCGATGGCGCCGTGGAAGTCGTTGTAGCTCAGGAAGTTGCCCTTGACCTCGCCGCCGGTCGGGGCGGCGTAGGAGACCGCGACGGGGGTGAGGCCGGCCCCCCGGTCGTCGGTGGGGTCCGGCGCGGGCCGGGAAGCGGGGGACAGCGTGGCGATGACGGCCAACGCGAGGGTGGGCGCGGCGAGATGGCGCAGCGCCGCCCGACCGCGCGAACGCGGCTGAGTCATGGTCGTTCTCCCAGTCGTTTACGGGGGAGGAGCCGGATTTCACCGTCATCGTTCTGCATGGGGGACGGCGGCACCAGACGCGACAAGGTGACATCTTCGTCTCGACCGCGCGGGGACGGGACCCTGACGCGCGTGCCGGGGCGGGCAGCGTGGAGCGGGCTCGCGGGGGCCGGGGTGTGCGTGGCGGGAAGTGTCCGTCCGGCGGCATAGACTCGCCGTGCGATGCATCCTCTCTTCGACATCCCCGCGTCCCCGCCCGCTCCGGCGCCCGCCCCGACCTCGCCGCACCGGCCCAGGTCGGCGGCCGCCCACCTCGACCCGCAGGCCCTGGTGGAGGGCCTGAACGGGCCGCAGCGCGACGCCGTCACCCACGCCGGCTCGCCGCTGCTGATCGTCGCCGGTGCGGGCTCGGGCAAGACCCGGGTGCTCACCCACCGGATCGCCTACCTGCTGGCCGCCCGGGACGTGCATCCCGGCGAGATCATCGCGATCACCTTCACCAACAAGGCCGCCGGCGAGATGAAGGAGCGCGTCGCCCATCTGGTGGGGCCCCGCGCCCGGCTGATGTGGGTGTCGACGTTCCACTCCGCGTGCGTACGCATCCTGCGCGCCGAGCACGAGCACGCCGGGCTGAAGTCGACCTTCTCGATCTACGACGCGGACGACTCGCGCCGGCTCATGCAGATGGTCACCCGGGAGCTGGATCTCGACCCCAAGCGCTATCCGGCGCGCGGGCTGGCCGCCCAGGTCTCCAACCTGAAGAACGAGCTGGTCGACCCGGAGGAGTTCGCGGGCCGCGCGAAGGGGCCCAACGAGCGGGCGTTGGCCGAGGCCTACACGCTCTACCAGCGGCGGCTGCGCGAGGCGCACGCGTTGGACTTCGACGACCTGATCATGACGACGGTGCACCTGCTCCAGTCCCACCCGCACGTCGCGGAGAGCTACCGCCGGCGGTTCCGGCACGTGCTGGTGGACGAATACCAGGACACCAACCACGCCCAGTACGTGCTGATCAAGGAGCTGGTCTCCGGCACGGAGGGGATCGAGCCGGCGGAGCTCTGCGTGGTCGGCGACGCCGACCAGTCGATCTACGCGTTCCGGGGCGCCACGATCCGCAACATCCTGGAGTTCGAGCGCGACTTCGGCGACGCCCGCACGATCCTGCTGGAGCAGAACTACCGCTCCACCCAGACCATCCTCAACGCGGCCAACGCGGTGATCGACCGGAACACCTCGCGCAAGCCGAAGCGGTTGTGGAGCGAGGCGGGCGCCGGCGAGCCGATCGTCGGCTACGTGGCCGACACCGAGCACGCCGAGGCCGACTGGGTGGCCCGCGAGATCGACCGGCTGGTCGACGCCGACGAGACCCGCCCGGGCGACGTGGCCGTCTTCTACCGCACCAACGCCCAGTCCCGGGTCTTCGAGGAGGTGTTCATCCGGGTCGGCCTGCCCTACAAGGTGGTCGGCGGGGTGCGCTTCTACGAGCGCAAGGAGGTCCGCGACGCGCTGGCCTACCTGCGCGCGGTGGTCAACGACGACGACACGGTCAGCCTGCGCCGGATCCTCAACACCCCCCGCCGGGGCATCGGCGACCGGGCGGAGGCGTGCGTGGAGGCGCTGTCCGGCCGCGACCGGATCTCCTTCGGGGCGGCGCTGCGCCGGGCGAAGGACGCCCCGGGCATCTCCACCCGGGCGGCCAACGGCATCGCCGACTTCGTCGCCCTGCTCGACGGCGCCCGCGAGCTGGCCGAGACGGGCACCCCGGAGGAGGTGCTGGAGGCGCTGCTGACCCGCTCGGGCTACCTCACCGAGCTGGAGGAGAGCCTCGACCCGCAGGACGCGGGGCGGGTCGACAACCTCCAGGAACTGGTCAGCGTCGCCCGCGAGTACACGGAGCGGATCGAGGCGATCGGCGAGGAGGGGGAGCGGGCGACCCTGGCCGGCTTCCTGGAGCAGGTCGCGCTGGTCGCCGACGCCGACCAGGTGCCGACGGACGACCCGGACCACCAGGGCGTGGTCACCCTGATGACCCTGCACACCGCGAAGGGCCTGGAGTTCCCGGTGGTCTTCCTGACCGGCCTGGAGGACGGGGTCTTCCCGCACCTGCGCTCGCTGGGCGACAGCCGGGAGCTGGAGGAGGAGCGCCGGCTGGCCTACGTCGGCATCACCCGGGCCCGCCAGCGTCTCTACCTCTCCCGGGCGGTCACCCGCTCGGCGTGGGGGCAGCCGGCCTACAACCCGCCGTCGCGCTTCCTGGAGGAGCTGCCGACGGAGCTGGTGCGCTGGGAGCGCACCGAGGGGTCGTACACCTCGTGGGCCGGCGGGGGCGGCGGCGTGGGCGGTCGCGCGGACCGCGTGCCCGGCGGGCGCGGGGGCTTCAACGGCGGCACGCCCAAGGCGGCGCAGCTGGCGAAGCGGCTGGGCGTCGACGCCAGTCGCCTCACCACGGCGAGCGAGCTGCCGCAGGGGCCGAAGGTCGCCGTCGGCGACCGGGTCAACCACCAGCGCTACGGGCTGGGCCGGGTGCTCGCCGTCGAGGGGCACGGTCCGGGCGCGCGGGCGCAGATCGACTTCGGCGACCAGACGATGTGGCTGGTGCTCCGGCACGCCCCGGTCGACAAGCTCTGACCCGAGGCGCCGCCGGTCGCGGGGCGACCCGGGTGCGGCGGTCGCACGGACGGGCCACGGCCCGACCCGGCGGCACGCCGGACCGGGCCGTGGCCACGGCTCAGCAGGCCACGTCGATGCCCCGGGCGCGCAGGAACGGCGCGGGGTCGATCTGGTTCCACATCTGACCCTGGTGCACCTCGAAGTGCAGGTGCGGGCCGGTGGAGTCGCCGGTGGACCCCTCCAGGCCGATGGTCTGCCCGGTGCCGACCTTGTCGCCCACACCCACCTTGGTCGTGCTCAGGTGGGCGTAGTGGGTCAGGTAGCCGTTGCCGTGGTCGACGAAGACGGAGATGCCGTACCCGTCGCCGACGTCGCCGGCCTTGGTGACGGTGCCGCCGAAGGCGGCGCGGACCGGGGTGCCGGCGGGCAGCGCGAAGTCGATGCCGGCGTGCTGGGTGCCCCACCGCGGGCCGTAGCAGGAGGTGATCGCCGCGCCCTTCATCGGGATGACCCAGCCGGGCTTCGGCGCGCTGCTCTTCTTCGGCTTCGGCTTCGGCTTGGCGGTCGTCGCCTTCGGGCTGGGCTTCGCCGGCGGGCTGGCCTTCGTCGGGCTGGGCGTCGGGCTCGCCGAGAGGGCGGGCGGGGCGGTCGTCTCGCGGGCGGAGCGGTCGGCGCGGTCGGCGGCCTCCGCGCGCGACTGCGTCTGCACGGCGGCGGCCGGCACGGAGGGCTCGTCGTCCCCGGAGGCGGCGAAGGCGGCGCCGCCGAGGCCGAGACCGGCCAGGGCCGCCGCGGCGATGATCACGCGGGCGCGGCCGCCGATCCGCCTGCGGTGCCGGACGGGGGCGTCGGGGGTGTTCTCGTTCCGAATGTCTTCCTGCACGGCGGACCTTCACTGATCGAGGGGGCACTTGACCTCGAAATACTGGTGTCGCCACGCCGCGTGACGGGTATGGACACGGAGTCGCGGCGGACGCGGGACGACGTCGGCTGTCCGTCGTGTCCCTCTTCGGGCTGTTTCGCGTGGGAAAGTGATCATGCCGGCCGGTGGCGCCGGTCACAGTCGCGAAGGTGGCCCAGCTCACTTTCCGTGTGGGGCGCCCACGAAAAACCGCCCGGATCGGCAGATCCGGGCGGTCGACGGGCGATGCGCAGCGTCAGGGGTGGTTACTCGCTGTAGTACGCCTCGACTTCTAGCTTGATGTCCACTCCGCGGTCCTTGAGCCACGGCACCGGGTCGAGCGGCTCGCCCTTGACATGCACCTCGAGGTGCAGGTGGGAGCCGTAGGAGTGGCCGGTGTTGCCGACGAGGCCGAGCTGGTCGCCCGCCTTCACCTGCTGCCCCTCCTTCACGCTCAGCGCGGAGGAGTGGCCGTAGATCGCCTCGCTGCCGTCGGCGTGCCGGACGATCACCGTGTAGCCGTAGCCGCCGAACCAGCCGGCCTTCGTGACGGTGCCCGCGTGGATGGCGACGTAGGGCGTGCCCTCGGCGGCGACCAGGTCGACGCCGGTGTGCAGCTTGCCCCAGCGCATGCCGTAGGGCGAGTTGAACTCGTAGCCCTGCAGCGGGAGCAGCCAGACGTCGGACTCGGCGGACTCGTCCGCCCCGCCCCGCTCGTTGCCGCGGCTGGCGCGGTCGGCGGCGTCGGCACGGGCCGCGGCGTCCTGGTTGATGGTCGAGGCGGCCTTGAGCTCGTCGAGGACCGACGGGCTGACGCTCTTGGCGTCCGGCAGGGCGCCCGCGCCGATCGCGACGATGCCGGCGCCGACGAACGCGGTGGTGACGACCGCCGCGTAGCGGCTCCGCGGGGGGGTGGGTACGCGGCGACGACCGCGATATCGATCGGGCTCAGACGACAGGCGCTGGCGCACGCACACCCTCCGTTGTCGGGGATCCGAAGCGACTTCCTCGACGCCCGTGAAGTTCCGGTGAACGTCGCCTGGCCGCGTCGTCACCCGTCCGTGGACCTGATGACAACCGTGGACACGTTAGCCAACCACTTGTCCCGTCACAAGCCGAAGCGCCGAATTGCTACCGCGTTCTGTCCCTTTGCGTCCGTGATTGTCATGGCTCGTACCCCTCAAACGGTGCCCCCCTAACTGCCCGTTCGTCGCGCACGGTGACCAAACGGCGGAGTCGTCCGGCTTGACGCCGCGCGCCGGCGCGATCCGCCGTACGCGGGTCGACGGTGCGCCGTACGCGTGCCGGCGTGGGCGGCGGCCGGGTGAGGTTCGCCGCCCGGATTTCCCGGGCGGGGGCGGGCGGGTTACCGTTCGTTCAGTGAAGCCGCGGAGCCGGTGAAAGGGATGCGCTGATGAGCTCTCGTGTTCGGGTCGTCGTCGCCAAGCCGGGCCTGGACGGCCACGACCGTGGTGCAAAGGTCGTCGCGCGTGCCCTGCGGGACGCCGGCATGGAGGTCATCTACACCGGCCTGCACCAGACCCCGGAACAGATCGTGGAGACCGCGATCCAGGAGGACGCCGACGCGGTCGGGCTCTCCGTGCTGTCGGGGGCGCACATGACGCTGTTCCGGCGGGTGGTGGAGCTGCTCGGCGAGCGCGACGCCCGCGACATCGTCGTGTTCGGCGGCGGCATCATCCCCGAGGCGGACATGCCGGAGTTGCAGCGGATCGGCGTGGCCAAGATCTTCACGCCGGGTGCGACCACCCAGTCGATCGTGGAGTGGGTCCGGCAGAACGTCGCCCAGCCGGTCGCCTGACGCGCGGGCCGACCTGACACGAGGACCGACCTGACACGAGGACCGACCCGACGCGGGGGCTGACTCTGACGCGGGGGCCGCGGGGCCGTGGCCGGTCGACGGCCGGCACAGGACAGGGGGAGGGGCCGGACGCACCCCTCACACGTCCGGCCCCTCTATGCACGATGCCCCGCCGCCACCCCTCGACCGACAGGGCATCGGCCGCTCCCGTCGCCGCGCCGCGTTCAGCGCTCCGACACCTGACTCAACGACGCCCTCACGGAGGGGTTACGTTCCGCCGGCAACATCGCCCGGACGGCTGACATCGGGTCGAACTCGCGGAAAGGCCGCGCGACGCCGCCGATTGTGCATTACCACACAACGCGCACCCGCTCGGTTGCCGGCGGTGTCCACCTCGCTAGGCTGCGCCCAATGGCCTGTTTCAAGTGATGACAGGCGTCAAACTGTTTTCCATACGCTGGTGGCGGCGCGACGGCGCGCCGCGGAGACGGGACGGGACGCGCAAACGTGGACCTGTACGAGTACCAGGGGCGGGACCTGTTCGAGCGGCACGGCTTGCCCGTGCTCGCCGGCGGCGTCGCCACGACCCCGGAGGAGGCCCGCGCGATCGCCGAACGCCTCGGCGGTCGGGTGGTCGTCAAGGCGCAGGTGAAGGTCGGTGGCCGAGGCAAGGCCGGCGGCGTGAAGCTGGCCGAGGGCGCCGAGGAGACGGTGGCCCGCGCCACCGACATCCTCGGCATGGACATCAAGGGCCACACCGTCCACAAGGTCATGATCACCGTGACCGCGGACGTGGCCGAGGAATACTACTTCTCCTACCTGCTCGACCGGGCCAACCGCACCTTCCTCTGCATCGCCAGCGTCGCGGGCGGCATGGACATCGAGCAGGTCGCCGCCGAGACCCCGGAGAAGGTCGTCAAGGCGCCGATCGACGCCAACACCGGCGTCGACGAGGCGAAGGCGCGCGAGATCGTCGCCGCGGCAAACTTCCCGGCCGAGGTCGCCGACCAGGTCGTCGAGGCCGCCGTGGGGCTGTGGAAGGCCTTCGTCGCCGAGGACGCCACGCTGGTCGAGGTGAACCCGCTGGCCAAGACCGGCGAGGGCAAGCTGCTGCTGCTCGACGCCAAGATCACCCTGGACGAGAACGCCGCGTTCCGGCACCCGGACCACGAGGCGCTGGTCGACCAGGCCGCGGTGGACCCGCTGGAGCAGGCCGCCAAGGAGAAGGACCTCAACTACGTCAAGCTCGACGGCGAGGTCGGCATCATCGGCAACGGCGCCGGCCTGGTCATGTCGACCCTCGACGTGGTCGCGTACGCGGGTGAGCGGCACGGTGGCGTCAAGCCGGCCAACTTCCTCGACATCGGCGGTGGCGCGAGCGCCGCCGTGATGGCGAACGGCCTGGAGATCGTCCTGTCCGACCCGTCGGTGAAGAGCGTCTTCGTCAACGTCTTCGGCGGCATCACCGCCTGCGACGAGGTCGCCAACGGCATCGTGCAGGCGCTGGCCCTGCTCGAGCAGCGCGGCGAGCAGGTGACCAAGCCGCTGGTCGTCCGCCTCGACGGCAACAACGCCGAGGCCGGCCGGGCGATCCTCGACGGCGCGAACAACCCGCTGGTCCAGCGGGTCGACACGATGGATGGCGCGGCCGAGCGGGCCGCCGAGCTGGCGGCTGCGGGGGTCTGACAATGGCTATCTGGCTGACCAAGGACTCGAAGGTCATCGTTCAGGGGATGACCGGTTCCGAGGGTTCCAAGCACACCCGGCGGATGCTCGCCGCGGGCACCAACGTCGTCGGCGGCGTCAACCCGCGCAAGGCGGGCCAGACGGTCGACTTCGACGGCACCGAGCTGCCGGTCTTCGCCAACGTCGCGGACGCGATGGCGCAGACCGGTGCGGACGTGACCGTGATCTTCGTACCGCCGCAGTTCACCAAGGGCGCGGTCGTCGAGGCGATCGACGCCGGCATCGACCTGGCCGTGGTGATCACCGAGGGCGTGCCGGTGCACGACACCGCCGCGTTCTGGGCGTACAACGTCGCCAAGGGGGAGCGGACCCGGATCATCGGGCCGAACTGCCCGGGCATCGCGTCGCCAGGCGCCTCCAACGCCGGCATCATCCCGGCCGACATCACCGGTGCCGGCCGCATCGGCCTGGTCAGCAAGAGCGGCACGCTGACCTACCAGATGATGTACGAGCTGCGCGACATCGGGTTCTCGACCTGCGTCGGCATCGGCGGTGACCCGATCATCGGCACCACCCACATCGACGCGCTCGCCGCGTTCGAGGCGGACCCGGACACCGACGCGATCGTGATGATCGGTGAGATCGGCGGCGACGCCGAGGAGCGGGCCGCCGAGTTCATCAAGGCGAACGTGACCAAGCCGGTGGTCGGCTACATCGCCGGCTTCACCGCTCCGCCCGGCAAGACCATGGGTCACGCCGGCGCGATCATCTCCGGCTCGGCGGGCACCGCCGAGGCCAAGAAGGACGCGCTGGAGGCCGTCGGCGTCAAGGTCGGCAAGACCCCGACCGAGACCGCCAAGCTCATGCGGGAGATCATGTCCGCGGGCTGAGCCCCGACCGACGTACGACCGGAGGGCCGACCGTTCGCGGTCGGCCCTCCGTCGTCGTGGCCGGTGAGCTCAGTCGTTGTAGAGCGGGTAGTTGCCGCCGGCCCAGAGGACGCCGTTGCCGATGATGTTGAGCACGCCGAACGCGATCGCCAGGTAGCCGAGCACGGGCGACTGACCGGAGCGCTTGGCGTCGCGGATCGACAGGTAACCGAAGACGATCCCCAGGATGCCGCAGCAGAGCAGGCCGACGACGATGCCGAGCACGCCCCAGAGCACCGTGCGGTCACGCCCGGCCGCGGACGGCGGTGGCGGGGGCGGCGGATACGGAGTGTTCACGGCTCTCCTCCGGGCGTCGGTGCCGCGACCCTCGGTCACGTCCCTGCGCCTGAGGCTAGACCGGATCGGGGGCGGGAGATGGTGGATCACGGAACTCGTCGCCGCTGCGGGGCGGTATCGGACTGCCACCGCCGGCCCGGCATGCCAGAGTAGACGCGATGTCCTCCGTCACCCCTGATCAGCCCAGCCGTCCCGGCGCCGACGTCGGCCCCGGCGCCCGGCCGGCCGCCCCCGTCGGGCGGGGCCGGCGGGTGCCCACGCCGCGCGCCGGCGAGCC
>NZ_JBAKHL010000036.1:0-68721 GCF_036902715.1 Micromonospora sp. CPCC 205546 | reverse complement strand
CGGCCTCGCGCGGCGGCGGGGGCGGCGGGGCCTGGCCCCAGGCCGGGGCCGGCGACGGGTCCCCGCCCCCGGGCGACGCGCCCCAGGGCGGCAGCGACGACGGGCCCGGTCCCGCGCCCCAGGGCGCCGCCGACGACGGGCCCGGGTCCCCTCCCGTGGGCGGAGCACCCCAGGGCGACTCCGGCGGCGGGTAGCCCGGTGCGCCGGACGCGCCGCCGGCGTCGGGCCGCGCCCACCGCCCGCCGGAGGGGGCGTCGGGATTCGCGGCGGGGGGCGCCACGGGATCGCCGCCGGGATGGCGCGCCGGTTCCGTCACGGGTCCTCCTGTCGACGTCTCGGCGTCCACCGTCGCGCGACGGACACCCGGGCCAGGCTACCGCCGCCGGTCCGGCGGCCCGCGCCCGGCGCGAACCGCTCCCCCGGCGGTCGGTCAGTCCATGTTCGGTGCGAAGTCCTGCCCGTAGGGCGTGTCGGCGAGCCGGACCACCCCGAGGACCACCGCGGCCACCACGCTGACGGCGGCCAGCACCAGGCCCGCCCAGGCCAGCCGTTCCCCCCGGCGCAGCCAGGCCGCACCGGTCAGGAAGCCCTCCGAGGCGTACGCCTCCCGACGCGCCTGGCGGGCGAGCTGGAGCGCCACCGTGGCCGGCACCACGCCGCCGACGAACAGGCCGGTCAGCGCGCCGATCAGGCCGAGTGCGAAGACCGCCCGGGCCTTGGTGGCCCGGGTCGGGTCCGGATCGAGTGGATGGCGGGGCGGCCGCGGCTGGGCGACGGGCGCCTGCCCGGGTGCGGTCGTCATGCCCCCATCATGCCCCGGTCCGCTGCGCCGCGGCGCCCGCACGGGCCACCCCGGGCCCGGACACGGCGAGGCCCCCGGCGCGTGCCGGGGGCCTCGTCGATCGTGCTGCCTAGCGGTACGACCCGAAGTCGAAGTCGTCCAGCGGAACCGCCTGGCCGCTGGCCGGCCCGAAGCCGTAGTCGGTCTCCGGGTAGCCGGTCATCGAGTAGACCTTGGCCTTCGCCTCCTCGGTCGGCTCGACCCGGACGTTGCGGTACTTGCTGATGCCCGTACCGGCCGGGATGAGCTTACCGATGATCACGTTCTCCTTGAGGCCGACGAGCGAGTCGCTGCGCGAGTTGATCGCCGCGTCGGTCAGCACCCGGGTGGTCTCCTGGAAGGAGGCCGCCGAGAGCCAGGAGTCGGTGGCCAGCGAGGCCTTGGTGATACCCATCAGCACCGGACGGCCGGCGGCGGGCTCGCCGCCCTCGGAGACCAGCCGGCGGTTCTCCGACTCGAACAGCGCCCGGTCGACCAGCACGCCCGGCAGGAACTCGGTCGAGCCGGAGTCGATGACCGTCACCCGCTTGAGCATCTGGCGGATGATGATCTCGATGTGCTTGTCGTGGATGAGCACACCCTGCGAGCGGTAGACCTCCTGGACCTCACTGGTCAGGTGGACCTGGACCGCCCGCGGCCCCATGATCCGCAGAAGCTCGTGCGGGTCGATGGTGCCCTCGGTCAGCTTCTCGCCGACCGCGACGTGACCGCCGTCGTGGGTCCGCAGCCGGACCCGCTTGGAGATCTTGTCGTAGACGATCTCGTCGCTGCCGTCGTCCGGCACCACGATGATCTTCCGGGAACGCTCGCCGTCCTCGATCCGGATCCGGCCCGGGGTGTCGGCGATGGGCGCCTTGCCCTTCGGGACCCGGGCCTCGAAGATCTCCTGGACACGGGGCAGACCCTGGGTGATGTCCTCACCCGCGACACCACCGGTGTGGAAGGTACGCATCGTCAGCTGCGTACCCGGCTCACCGATCGACTGGGCGGCGATGATGCCGACCGCCTCGCCGACGTCCACGGTCTTGCCGGTCGGCAGCGAGCGGCCGTAGCACGCACCGCAGACGCCCAGCTTCGACTCGCAGGTGAGCACGCTGCGCACCCGGACCGTCTCCGTCCCGGCGGCGACGATCCTGTCGACCAGGATCGAGTTGATGTCCTGACCCCGCTCGGCGACGACGACGCCGTCCGGCCCCTTGATGTCGTCGGCCAGCGTCCGCGCGTGCACGCTGGTCTCGGCGTGCTCGTGCACGACCAGCTTGCCGTCGATCCGCTCGCCGATCTGCATCGGGATGGCGCGGTCGGTGCCGCAGTCCTCCTCGCGGATGATGACGTCCTGCGAGACGTCCACCAGACGACGGGTCAGGTAACCCGAGTCGGCGGTACGCAGGGCGGTGTCCGCGAGACCCTTGCGGGCACCGTGCGTGGAGATGAAGTACTCCAGCACGGACAGACCCTCCCGGTAGCTGGCCTTGATCGGCCGCGGGATGATCTCGCCCTTCGGGTTGGCCACCAGACCACGGATCGCCGCGATCTGCCGGAGCTGGAGGAGGTTACCGCGGGCACCCGAGTTGATCATCTTCCACAGCGGGTTCTCCTGCGGCAGGGCGGTGTCCATCTCCTTGGCGACCTCGTTGGTCGCCTTGGTCCAGATCTGGATGAGCTCGCCGCGACGCTCCTCCGGGGTCATCAGACCGCGCTGGTACTGCTTGTCGATCTGGTCGGCTTCCTTCTCGTACCGCTCCAGGATCTCCCGCTTGCGCGGCGGGGCGATGACGTCCTCCATGCCGATCGTCACGCCGGACCAGGTGGCCCAGTGGAAACCGGCCTCCTTGAGCCCGTCCAGGGTGGCGGCCAGCGCCACCTTGGGGAAGCGCTCGGCGAGGTCGTTGACGATCGCGGAGAGCTGACCCTTGCGGATCTCGTAGTTCACGAAGCGGTAGCCCTGCGGCAGCGTCTCGTTGAACAGCACCCGGCCCAGGGTCGTCTCGACGGTCAGCGGCTCGCCCTCGACCCAGCCCTCCGGGGCGGTCCACGCCTCGGCGCCGGCGCCGTTGTCGACCCCGACCACGCCACGCAGGCGGATCTTCACCGGGGCCTGCAGGTGCAGCTCGCCGTTGTCGTACGCCATCCGGGCCTCGGCGTCCGAGCTGAACGCCCGGCCCTCGCCCTTCTCACCGGCGGTGAGGTGGGTGAGGTGGTAGAGACCGATGACCATGTCCTGGGTGGGCATGGTGACGGGCTTGCCGTCGGCCGGCTTGAGGATGTTGTTCGACGACAGCATCAGGATCCGCGCCTCGGCCTGGGCCTCGGCGGACAGCGGCACGTGCACCGCCATCTGGTCACCGTCGAAGTCGGCGTTGAACGCGGTGCAGACCAGCGGGTGGATCTGGATGGCCTTGCCCTCGACGAGCTGCGGCTCGAAGGCCTGGATGCCCAGGCGGTGCAGGGTCGGCGCCCGGTTCAGCAGGACCGGGTGCTCGCCGATGACCTCTTCGAGCACGTCCCACACGACCGGGCGCTGCCGCTCGACCATCCGCTTGGCGGACTTGATGTTCTGCGCGTGGTTGAGGTCGACCAGCCGCTTCATCACGAACGGCTTGAACAGCTCCAGCGCCATCTGCTTGGGCAGGCCGCACTGGTGCAGCTTGAGCTTCGGGCCGACGACGATGACCGAACGGCCGGAGTAGTCGACGCGCTTGCCGAGCAGGTTCTGCCGGAACCGGCCCTGCTTGCCCTTGAGCATGTCGGACAGCGACTTCAGCGGGCGGTTGCCCGGCCCGGTGACCGGCCGGCCGCGGCGGCCGTTGTCGAACAGCGCGTCGACGGCCTCCTGGAGCATCCGCTTCTCGTTGTTGACGATGATCTCGGGCGCGCCGAGGTCGATCAGCCGCTTGAGGCGGTTGTTCCGGTTGATCACGCGGCGGTACAGGTCGTTCAGGTCGGAGGTCGCGAAGCGGCCACCGTCGAGCTGCACCATCGGGCGCAGGTCCGGCGGGATGACCGGCACGCAGTCGAGCACCATGCCGAGCGGCGAGTTGCGGGTGTTCAGGAACGCCGCGACGACCTTGAGCCGCTTGAGCGCCCGGATCTTGCGCTGCCCCTTGCCGGAACGGATGGTCTCGCGCAGGTTCTCGGCCTCGGCGTCGAGGTCCATGTTCTGGACCAGCGCCTTGATGGCCTCGGCGCCCATGCCGCCGGTGAAGTACTCGCCGAAGCGGTCGCGCAGCTCACGGTAGAGCAGTTCGTCGGTGACGAGCTGCTTCGGCTCCAGCTTGCGGAAGGTGTCCAGCACCTCGTCCAGGCGGTCGATCTCGCGCTGGGCCCGGTCGCGGATCTGGCGCATCTCGCGCTCTCCGCCCTCCTTGACCTTGCGCCGGACGTCCGCCTTGGCACCCTCGGCCTCCAGCTCGGCCAGGTCGGCCTCGAGCTTGGTGGCCCGCTTCTCGATCTCCGAGTCGCGGCTGTTCTCCGCCTGCCGCTTCTCGGCCAGGATCTCGTTCTCGATCGTCGAGAGGTCACGGTGACGCGACTCGGCGTCCACGCTGGTCACGACGTACGAGGCGAAGTAGATGATCTTTTCGAGGTCCTTGGGGGCGAGGTCCAGCAGGTAACCCAGCCGGCTCGGCACGCCCTTGAAGTACCAGATGTGGGTCACCGGAGCGGCGAGCTCGATGTGCCCCATCCGCTCACGACGGACCTTCGACCGGGTCACCTCGACGCCGCAGCGCTCGCAGATGATGCCCTTGAACCGGACCCGCTTGTACTTACCGCAGTAGCACTCCCAGTCCCGCTGCGGACCGAAGATCTTCTCGCAGAAGAGCCCGTCCTTTTCCGGCTTCAGGGTGCGGTAGTTGATCGTCTCAGGCTTCTTGACCTCACCGTGCGACCACTGACGGATGTCGTCAGCGGTGGCGAGGCCGATGCGCAGCTCGTCGAAGAAGTTGACGTCGAGCACTATGTCCCCTATGTCGTCGTCTGTACTGCTAGCTAGTGGGTGGGGTCGGGAGCCGGCGAGCCGGCCCCCGACCGCTCACCTCAGACCTCTTCGACCGAGCTCGGCTCGCGCCGGGACAGGTCGATGCCCAGCTCCTCCGCGGCGCGGAACACCTCGTCGTCGGTCTCGCGCATCTCCAGGGCCACGCCGTCGCTGGAC
This sequence comes from Micromonospora sp. CPCC 205546, assembly GCF_036902715.1. NCBI lineage: Bacteria > Bacillati > Actinomycetota > Actinomycetes > Micromonosporales > Micromonosporaceae > Micromonospora > Micromonospora sp. CPCC 205546. The sequence continues at coordinate 63,724 of NZ_JBAKHL010000036.1, read as the reverse complement.
AGCACCTCGACGTTGAGGCACAGCGACTGCAGCTCCTTGAGCAGCACCTTGAACGACTCCGGGATGCCCGGCTCCGGGATGTTCTCGCCCTTGACGATGGCCTCGTAGACCTTGACGCGGCCGAGGACGTCGTCGGACTTGATGGTCAACAGCTCCTGCAGGGCGTACGCGGCGCCGTACGCCTGCATCGCCCAGCACTCCATCTCGCCGAAGCGCTGGCCACCGAACTGCGCCTTACCACCCAGCGGCTGCTGCGTGATCATCGAGTACGGACCGGTCGACCGGGCGTGGATCTTGTCGTCGACCAGGTGGTTGAGCTTCAGGATGTAGATGTAGCCGACCGCGATCGGGTCCGGCAGCGGCTCGCCGGAGCGACCGTCGAACAGCTGCGCCTTGCCGCTGGCACCGATCAGCTGCTTGCCGTCCCGGTTCGGCAGGGTCGACGACAGCAGGCCGGAGATCTCCTCCTCGCGGGCACCGTCGAAGACCGGCGTGGCCACGTTGGTGTCCGGCTCCGACTCGTGCGCCTCGATGGAGCGCAGCTGGCGCTTCCACTCGGCGTCGTCGCCGTCGACGCTCCACCCCGTCTTCGCCACCCAGCCGAGGTGCGTCTCCAGCACCTGGCCGATGTTCATCCGGGACGGCACACCCAGCGGGTTGAGCACGATGTCGACCGGGGTGCCGTCCTCCAGGAACGGCATGTCCTCGATCGGCAGGATCTTGGAGATGACGCCCTTGTTGCCGTGCCGGCCGGCGAGCTTGTCACCGTCCTGGATCTTCCGCTTCTGGGCGACGTAGACCCGGACCAGCTCGTTGACGCCCGGCGGCAGCTCGTCGCCGTCCTCGCGGGAGAAGGTACGCACGCCGATGACCGTGCCGGTCTCGCCGTGCGGCACCTTCAGCGAGGTGTCGCGGACCTCGCGCGCCTTCTCACCGAAGATCGCGCGGAGCAGCCGCTCCTCCGGGGTCAGCTCGGTCTCGCCCTTGGGCGTGACCTTGCCGACCAGGATGTCGCCGGGGACGACCTCGGCGCCGATCCGGATGATGCCGCGCTCGTCGAGGTCGGCGAGCATCTCCTCGCTGACGTTCGGGATGTCGCGGGTGATCTCCTCCGGGCCGAGCTTGGTGTCCCGGGCGTCGACCTCGTGCTCCTCGATGTGGATCGAGGTGAGCACGTCCTGCTGCACGAGGCGCTGCGACAGGATGATCGCGTCCTCGTAGTTGTGGCCCTCCCAGCACATGAACGCCACCAGCAGGTTGCGTCCGAGCGCCATCTCGCCCTCGTCGGTGCACGGGCCGTCGGCGATGACCTGGCCGGCCTCGACGCGGTCGCCCTCGAAGACGACCGGCTTCTGGTTGACGCAGGAGCCGGCGTTGGAGCGGCGGAACTTGTGCAGCAGGTACGTGCGGCGGTGGCCGTCGTCCTGGTGGATGGTGATGTAGTCGGCGCAGAGGTCCTCGATGACGCCGCCGACCTCGGCGACGACCACGTCACCGGCGTCGACCGCGGCACGGTATTCCATGCCGGTGCCGACGAGCGGGGACTCGGCCTTGACCAGCGGCACCGCCTGGCGCTGCATGTTCGCGCCCATCAGTGCCCGGTTGGCGTCGTCGTGCTCGAGGAACGGGATCATCGCGGTCGCGACCGAGGTCATCTGCCGCGGCGAGACGTCCATGTAGTCGACGGCGCTCGGCACCACGTCCTCGGTCTCGCCGCCCTTACGGCGGCACAGGACCCGGTCCTCGGCGAACGTGCCGTCGGCCTTCAGCGGCGCGTTGGCCTGCGCCTTGACGAACCGGTCCTCCTCGTCCGCGGTCAGGTAGTCGATCTGGTCGGTGACCCGACCGTCGACGACCTTCCGGTACGGCGTCTCGATGAAGCCGAACGGGTTGACCCGGGCGAAGGTGGACAGCGCGCCGATCAGGCCGATGTTCGGGCCTTCCGGCGTCTCGATCGGGCACATCCGGCCGTAGTGGGACGGGTGCACGTCGCGGACCTCGAAGCCGGCCCGCTCCCGGGACAGACCACCCGGGCCGAGCGCGCTCAGCCGGCGCCGGTGGGTCAGGCCCGCCAGCGGGTTGGTCTGGTCCATGAACTGGGACAGCTGCGACGTGCCGAAGAACTCCTTGATCGCCGCCACCACCGGGCGGATGTTGATCAGGGTCTGCGGCGTGATCGCCTCGACGTCCTGGGTGGTCATCCGCTCGCGGACGACGCGCTCCATCCGGGACAGACCGACCCGGACCTGGTTCTGGATCAGCTCGCCGACCGTGCGCAGGCGCCGGTTGCCGAAGTGGTCGATGTCGTCGGCCTCGTAGCCGTCCTCACCGGCGTGCAGCCGGCAGAGGTACTCCACGGTGGCGACGATGTCGTCCTCGGTCAGGGTGCCGGTGGTGATCGGCACCTCCAGCTCGAGCTTCTTGTTGAACTTGTAACGACCGACCTTGGCGACGTCGTACCGCTTCGGGTTGAAGAAGAGGTTGTCGAGCAGGGTCTGGGCGTTCTCGCGGGTCGGCGGCTCGCCAGGGCGGAGCTTCCGGTAGATGTCGAGCAACGCCTCGTCCGCGCCGGCGATGTGGTCCTTCTCGAGCGTGGTCATCATCAGCTCGGACCAGCCGAACCGCTCGCGGATGCGCTCGGCGGACCAACCGACGGCCTTGAGCAGGACGGTGACGGCCTGCCGGCGCTTGCGGTCGATGCGGACGCCGACCGTGTCGCGCTTGTCGATGTCGAACTCCAGCCAGGCGCCCCGGCTGGGAATGACCTTGACGCTGGTGAGGTCGCGGTCGGAGGTCTTGTCCGGCTGCTTGTCGAAGTAGACGCCCGGGGACCGGACGAGCTGGCTGACCACGACGCGCTCGGTGCCGTTGATGATGAAGGTGCCCTTCGGCGTCATCATCGGGAAGTCACCCATGAACACCGTCTGGCTCTTGATCTCGCCGGTGGTGTTGTTGGTGAACTCCGCGGTCACGAAGAGCGGGGCGCAGTAGGTCAGGTCCTTCTCCTTGCACTCCTCGATCGAGGCCTTGACCTCGTCGAAGCGCGGAGCCGAGAAGGAGAGCGACATGGTGCCGGAGAAGTCCTCAATGGGACTGATCTCGTCGAGGATCTCCGCGAGACCCGAGCGTGCGTGCGGGTCGTCCGCCGACCGGCCCTGCCAAGCCTCGTTGCCGACGAGCCAGTCGAAGGACTCGTTCTGGATGGCGAGGAGGTTGGGGACCTCGAGGTGTTCGGTGATCCTGCCGAATGAAACTCGGCGGGGAGCGAATGCGCTCGACGTACGACTGGTCTTCGCAGGGCGGGAAGCTGCCAAGATGCGTCCTTCCGAGGACCGGTGCTGCAGAACGGCTGGTACGCGTGCACTCCAATGACCCCACCAGAAATATCCGTAAACGGACATTTCCGAGCAGGGGTCAAGTCGGAAGGCAGCGCAAACTAGCAGTGTAGCCGAGAGGCTAACCGCTGTCCAGCCCACCCCGCAGGTCGTCGCGGAACGTGCCTCGGTGCCCCTGATCCGGGGTCTCACCGGGCCGCTCGGAACGCGACGTTCCTGCCGGGCCGCTCGGGTGCCGCAGCCGATGGTGTCGCCGCTGCCATTACCCAAGTGGTGGCCGTTGCAAGCGCGGAAGGTCTTGCTGTGTCAGCGTGCCTGTCAGCCCGGGGCCGCGTCAAGGCCCGGGATCCGGGTCGCCGCGTCTTTCCCACCGACGGGCTACCGCTGCGGACCGTTTCGGAGCGTCGACGCCCTGCTCACCGCGCTGCCGCCGGGCACCACGACGGCGGGCGGCGATCCAGTGTCGGATCACCGCCCGCCGTGACGCGGTGCGCCCGGGCTCATCCGAGCCGGACGCGCGCGCCTGGTGGTACGTCAGGTCACTTGAGGGTGACCTTGGCGCCCTCGCCCTCGAGCTTGGTCTTCGCCTTCTCGGCGGTCTCCTTGTTGGCCTTCTCCAGGACGGCCTTCGGAGCAGCCTCGACCAGGTCCTTGGCCTCCTTGAGGCCCAGGCCGGTCAGCTCGCGCACGACCTTGATGACCTGGATCTTCTTGCCACCGTCGGCCTCGAGGATGACGTCGAACTCGTCCTTCTCCTCCTCGACCGGGGCGGCGGCGGCCGGGCCGGCCGGGCCGGCGACGGCGACCGGAGCCGCGGCGGTGACCTCGAAGGTCTCCTCGAACTGCTTCACGAACTCGGAGAGCTCGATCAGCGTCATCTCCTTGAACGCGTCGAGCAGCTCGTCGGTGCTGAGCTTCGCCATGTCTGGCGTCCTTTCCTGAATCTGTTAGGTAAGAACTGGGTGCGCCGCGGGGCCTCAGGCCGCCTCGGCGCCCTCCTTCTCGCGCTTGTCCTGCAGGGCGGCCGCCAGACGGGCGGTCTTCGACAGCGGGGCCTGGAACAGGGCCGCGGCCTTGCTCAGGTTGCCCTTCATCGCGCCGGCCAGCTTGGCCAGCAGCACCTCACGGGACTCCAGGTCGGCGAGCTTCGTGACCTCGGCCGCGGTGATGGCCCTGCCCTCGAAGACACCGCCCTTGATGACGAGCTTCGGGTTGGCCTTCGCGAAGTCGCGAAGCCCCTTCGCCGCCTCGACGACGTCGCCCGAAACGAAAGTCAGCGCGGTAGGACCGGTGAACATCTCGTCGAGGCCGGAAATGCCAGCGTCGGTCGCGGCACGCTTCGCGAGCGTGTTCTTCGCGACCGTGTAGCTGGTCTCCTGACCCAACGAGCGCCGCAGCTGGGTGAGCTGGGAAACCGTCAGACCGCGGTACTCGGTCAGCACCGTGGCACCCGCGTTGCGGAAGCTCTCGGTCAGCTCAGCGACGGCCGTGGCCTTGTCGGCCCGGATCGGCTTGTCCGCCATGTCCCTCCTCTCTCGTTACTCGAGGCCGGTCACCGTCGTCGGCCGGAGCTTTCGACGGGGGCGGAGGTGCCGCGACAACGAGAAAGGCCCCGGCGCAGGGCGCACGGGGCGAGGGCCGGCACACGGACACGGTCGGCGGACCATGCTCAGCACCGAAATTCGCTTACCGCCCTGCGCGGGTCGCCCGTGGTCGCGGGACCTTCGACCGTGCCGGGGCACGGTGACCAGCGGTCTCTGGGTGGAACTTCGCGGCCCAGGTTACGCGAGGAGGACCGCGAGCACCAAATCGCCCCGGGTGTGCCGCGTCACTACGCCGGCGGTCGGCCGGATCCGGGCGCCGCCCGGCGTCCCTCCGCCAGGCCGGGCGGCGGTCAGGGCCGATGGTGCCGGCGTCAGGGCCGGTGGCGCCGACGCCACAGGTACGCGGCTCCGGCTGCCGCGCTCCAGGCCGCGGCCCAGGCGGTGAGCAGGGCCACCGTCGGCGCGGCCAGATCGTCGGCGGCAGCCCGTGCCGTCGCCATGACCGGCGGCGCCAGCCAGGGCGCCACCGAGCCGCTCAGGCCGAGCACGATCGCGCCGACCCCGCCGAGGGCGAGCACCGCGACGCCGTAGCCGGCGCTGCCCGTCGAGGCGCGGCTGGCCAGCGCCCCGAGCGCCACCGTCGCGGGTACGGCCAGCAGATGCGCCCACAGGCCCACGGCGACGCCCACCGGCACCGACCGGTCGCCCGGCCCCACCGGAGCGGCGACCCCGCCGACCAGCCACGGGAAGACCAGCGCCACGGCCACCGTGGCGAGCCCGGCCACGCCGGCCGCCAGCAGGCCCGCGAGTCGCTCCCGGCGCGCCCCGACGAGCGCCTGGGCCAGCCGGCGCTGCACGTCCGGCTCGACGTCCAGCAGCACCTTGGTCTGCCAGGCGAGCACCGGGAAGAGCACCACCGCCGAGACGCCGTACGCCTCCCCCGGCTGCGCCCGGCCGCCGCCGTAGAGGACGCCGAGGGCCACCAGGCCGGCCAGGAGCGGGGCCAGCGCCCGTCCCGTACGCAGGAAGCCCGCCAGCCGCAGGCGCAGCAGCGCGGTCACCGCGGCCCCCCGGTGGTCCCGCCGGTGCCCTCCGGCACCCCGACGACGGGCGCCGCGCCGGTGTCCACGGCCCCCGTTGGCGGCCCGGCGGGGGCGGCCTCGCCGGGCCGGCGTACGCGAAGGATCCGGTGGCCCTCGGCGCGCAGCCGGGCGACGGTGCCGTCGACCCGCGCCGCCGCGACCGCGACCTCGACCACCGCGTGCGGCGCGTCCGGCGACGGCGCGGTCTCGGTGACCGTGCCGTCCGCCAGCGTCCACCGGCGGGCGCCGGGCAACCGGGCGACCTCGCCGCGATGGTCGCTGACCAGCACCGACCCGCCCGCCGCCGCCACCTCGTCGATGATCGCGGGCACCAGGTCCCGGGTCGCGGCGTCGAGGCCCTCCCACGGCTCGTCGAGCACCAGCAGGCCGGGCGGGCGCAGCATCGCCTGGGCCAGGCCCACCTTCTGGGCGGTGCCCTTGGACAGCTCCGGCAGCCGGACCCGGCGGAACGGGGACAGTCCCAGCCGGGAGGTCCAGTGCGCGACGGCGTGGCCGGCCGCCGCCGGGTCGAGGCCGGCGATCCGGCCCATGGCGGTCAGGTAGTGCTCGACGGTGAAGCGCTGGTCGGCCGGGAAGCGCTCCGGCACCCACCCGACGTGCCGGGGTCGACCGGTGACCCGCCCCCGGCTCGGCCGCAGCACCCCGGCCGCCACCTGGAGCAGCGTCGACTTGCCGACGCCGTTGCGGCCGAGCACGACCACGACCTCACCGGGGCCGACCCGCACCCCGACCTCCCGCAGCACCCACGGGCCCCGCCGCCGGTAGCGCAACCAGACGTTCTCCAGGCGCACCGGCCGAGCATGCCACAACCGACACGGAACGGGGCGCCGCCACGATGTGGCGACGCCCCGTCACGGGTGCGGGTGCTCAGGCCTCGGCCGAGGCCTCCTGCAGGTTCTTCACCACGTTGGGGTCGACCGGGACGCCCGGGCCCATGGTGGTGGTGAGGGTGACCTTCTTGAGGTACTTGCCCTTCGCGGCGGACGGCTTGGCCCGCAGGACCTCGTCGAGGACCGCCGCGTAGTTGTCGATCAGCTGGGACTCGGAGAACGAGGCCTTGCCGATGATCAGGTGCAGGTTGGAGTGCTTGTCCACCCGGAAGGTGATCTTACCGCCCTTGATGTCCGAGACGGCCTTGGTGACGTCCATGGTCACGGTGCCGGTCTTCGGGTTCGGCATGAGACCGCGCGGGCCCAGGATCCGCGCGATCCGGCCGATCTTGGCCATCTGGTCCGGCGTGGCGATCGCCGCGTCGAAGTCGAGCCAACCACCCTGGATCCGGGCGACCAGCTCGTCGGTGCCCACCTCGTCCGCACCGGCGGCGACGGCCTCCTCGGCCTTCGCGCCGGCGGCGAAGACGATCACGCGGGCGGTCTTACCGGTGCCGTGTGGCAGGTTGACCACGCCGCGGACCATCTGGTCCGCCTTGCGGGGGTCGACGCCGAGGCGCATGGCGACCTCGACCGTGGCGTCGAACTTGGCGGTGGTGGTGTCCTTGGCCAGCCTCACGGCCTCGGCGGGGGTGTAGAGCTTCGACCGGTCGATGACCTCGGCGGCCTTGCGGTAGCTCTTGCTGCGCTGCATTTTCTTCGTACTCCTGTGGTCTATGGCGGGCCGCGGGATCCGCGCGCCCTCCCACGAACTGATCGGGTGAGTGCTGACCAGCGTCAGTCGTTGACGGTGATGCCCATCGACCGGGCGGTGCCGGCGATGATCTTCGCAGCCTGGTCGATGTCGTTGGCGTTGAGGTCGACCATCTTCTTCTCGGCGATCTCACGCACCTGGGCCTGCGACACCGAGCCGACCTTGTCCTTCTGCGGGACGCCCGAGCCCTTCTCCACCCCGGCGGCCTTGAGCAGCAGCCGGGCGGCGGGCGGGGTCTTCAGGACGAAGGTGAAGCTGCGGTCCTCGTAGACGCTGATCTCGGCGGGGACGATGTCGCCCCGCTGGGACTCGGTCTGCGCGTTGTAGGACTTGCAGAACTCCATGATGTTCACGCCGTGCTGGCCGAGCGCCGGGCCGACGGGCGGCGCCGGCGTGGCCTGGCCCGCCTTCAGCTGAAGCGTGAACGTCTTGACGAGCTTCTTCTTCGGAGGCATGTCTCTTCCTGGGGCTTGAAACTGGGAAAGGTGCCGGTCGCAGGCGCGCACGGTCAGCGCGATGCGACAGCGACGACGTTCTAGAGTAGCGCAGCGTCCCGCCGCCACCTGCGCCGAGGTCGGGCGGAGGGCGGAACGGATACGCCGGCGGCGGGCCGCTGCCCACCGCCGGCGATCCCGACGTCAGATCTTGGCGACCTGGTTGAAGTTCAGCTCCACCGGCGTCTCGCGGCCGAAGATCGACACCAGCACCTTGAGCTTCTGCTGGTCGGCGTTGATCTCACTGATCGTCGCCGGCAGCGAGGCGAAGGCGCCGTCGGTGACGGTGACCGAGTCGCCGACCTCGAAGTCGAGGACCTTGATCTCGGGCTTGGCCTTCTTCTGCTCGGTCTCGACCGCCGGCGCCAGCCACTTCAGCACCTCGTCGAGGGAGAGCGGGGCCGGGCGGTCCGCCCGGTCCGTCGCGCCCACGAACCCGGTGACGCCCGGCGTGTTGCGCACGCAGGAGTAGGACTCGGCGGTCAGCTCCATCCGGACCAGGATGTAGCCCGGGAAGACCTTGGCCTGGATCTGCGACCGCTTCCCGTTCTTGACCTCCACCTCTTCCCGGGTCGGCACCTCGACCTGGTAGATGTAGTCCTCCATGTCGAGGCTCGTGATCCGGGTCTCGAGGTTGGTCTTGACCTTGTTCTCGTAGCCGGCGTACGAGTGCACCACGTACCAGTCGCCCGGCGCGTAGCGCAGCTTCTGCCGCAGCTCGGCGACCGGGTCGTAGTCCTCTTCCGGGGCGGGCTCGGTGGTGGGGAACTCCGGCTCGCTGGCGGCCTCGACCGACTCGTCATCAGCCGCCGTCGCCACCGTGGACTGGTCGCCCGTGGTCTCGGCGGTCTCGTCGTACTCAGGCACGCTCGCTCACTTCCGTCACTATCGGCTCAGTCGGCCGGTCAGCTGGGGTTGCCGAAGACCCACAGCACGCCCTTCGCGAAGGCGAAGTCAAGGCCGGCCACGATCGTCAGCATCACCGCGACGAAGGCGACCACCACGGCCGTGTAGGTCAGCAGCTCCTTGCGGGTCGGCCAGATGACCTTACGCAGTTCCGCCACGACCTCGCGGATGAATCGGGCGATGCGACCGAACAGACCCACACGGTCGGTTTCCGCCTTGGTCTTCGGACGGCTGTCCGCCGAATCCGCCTTCGCCCGCGAGCGCGTCGCGGTGCCGCCGCGGGAAACCGGCTCCTCGGCGTCGGTGGCGTCGTCGTCGGCCACGTCGTCAACGACCTCGTCGTGCAGACGGTCGTCGCCGGCGTCCTCGCCGCGCCGCTTCTTGTCGGCCACTTCGCCCTCCGTCGCGGGATGTCGGGTCGCACGCTGTCGGGCGTGCGCGGCGCTTGGTCACGCCGGCCGGACCAACCGTCCCGCGACGGGCCGCGGCCGGCGGATCAGCCAGGGGGGCCCGAATGCCTCGGAGCCACCCCGCCGATGCCACCACCACGGGCCGGACGCCGCCGTACGGCGGCGCGACCCACGGGAACGGTCAGGCCTGAGGCGCAGGGGTGACAGGACTTGAACCTGCAGCCTGCGGTTTTGGAGACCGCTGCTCTGCCAATTGAGCTACACCCCTGTGCGGCAATGCTCGCCCCGCCCGGTCATGCACGACCGTTCAGGGGTTACTTGCCCCACGGCGGACCAGTGTACGGGTAGCGGCACCACTTTCCCAACCGGTCTGCCCCTCGCGCGTCGGGAGCCTGGTCAGCGGGCCGTCCGGACGGTGGCCCGGGCCTGCGACAGCACCTTCTCCCCCCGGCAGACGGCGGTGACGTCGAGCTTGGTCAGGCCGTCCTCGGTGACCTCCCGGACCACCGCCGAGACCTCGATCTCGGTGCCCTCGTCGTCGTCCGGGACGACCACCGGCCGGGAGAAGCGGACGTTGTAGTCGACGATCGCGTCGGGCGCTCCGGCCCACTCCGCCACCGCACGGCCGACCAGCGCCATGGTGAACATCCCGTGGGCGATCACGCCCGGCAGGCCCACCTTCGTGGCGGTCCGGTCGTTCCAGTGGATCGGGTTGAAGTCCCCCGAGGCGCCGGCGTAGCGGACCAGGTCCGCGCGCGTCACCCGGAACGTCCTGGCTGGCAGTTCCATCTCAGCCCTCCCCACGTACGACGAGCTTCGACCAGACGGTCACCACCGGCTCGCCGGCCGGGGTGGTGACCTCGGTGCGGGTGGTCAGGAAGCCGTGCCCGCCACGGCTGCTGACGTCGTCGATGACGCTGACGCAGACCAGCTCGTCCCCCGCCACCACGGGACGGGCGTAGGCGAAGCGCTGGTCGCCGTGCACGACGCGGCTGTAGTCGACGCCGAGGTCCGGGTCGTCGATGATCTGCTGGTTGGCCGCCATGGTGAGCACGATCGGGAAGGTCGGCGGGGCGACCACGTCCGGGTGGCCGAGCGCACGGGCGGCCTCCGGATCGTGATGCGCCGGGTCGGCGGCGCCGATCGCCGTGGCGAACTCGCGGATCTTTTCTCGGCCCACCTGGTAGGGGGCGGTCGGCGGATACGTCCGGCCGACGAAGGACGGGTCCAGGGACATGCCGCCGAAACTACACGCAAACAGCGATCGCCGATCCGTGCGGTCGGGGCGGCCGGAGCCGCGCCGTCCCTAACGGACCGGCGATCGGGTGATGCCAGAGGACCAAGGCCGGCGGTGCCGGCCGTGGGTCAGCGGGTCTCGCGGTGGACCGTGTGCTTGCCGTCCCGCGGGCAGAACTTCTTCAGTTCGATGCGGTCGGGGTCGTTACGACGGTTCTTGCGCGTGATGTAGTTGCGCTCCTTGCACTCCACACACGCCAGAGTGATCTTCGGCCGGACATCGGTCGCCTTCGCCACGGCGGAGTGCCTTCCTCGCTACGGGTAACAACTACGGCGCATCAGCCTACGCACTGATGCCGCGGACATGCAAAGTGGGCGCCTGTGGCGCCCATCCCACCGACCGCCGGGAGCTGGCCCGGTGGACGAGAGTAGCGGTGGCCGGACTTGAACCGGCGACACAGCGATTATGAGCCGCTTGCTCTGCCATCTGAGCTACACCGCCGTGGCGGGTCCAGCCGGACCCTCTGAGCCCCCTTACGGAATCGAACCGTAGACCTTCTCCTTACCATGGAGACGCTCTGCCGACTGAGCTAAGGGGGCCTGCGCGATCTCCCCGGGGGGTGACGCGCAGGGGATACATTACACGGCCCTGCGGCACAGATGAAATCGGATCCCCCACCGGGGCGTTCCCGCAGATCAGGGCACTGCCCGCAGGCGGGGCAGCTCCCCCGGTGAGATCGTCTCCGGGTCCACCTGGGCGCCGAACCACGCCTCCAGCCGCTCGTACGGCAGCGGGCGGCTGAACAGGAAGCCCTGGCCGATCTCACAGCCGATGTCCTGCAGCAGCTCCAGGGTCAGCTCGCTCTCCACGCCCTCGGCGACCACGGCCAGGCCGAACTGCTGGGAGAGCGTGACCACCGCGTTGACGATCGCCAGGTCGCCCGGGTCCGTCGCCATGCCCTGCACGAAGGAACGGTCGACCTTCACCTCGTGCACCGGCAGCCGCCGCAGGTGGGCCAGGGACGAGTCGCCGGTGCCGAAGTCGTCCACCGACAGCCGTACGCCGAGGTCCCGCAGCCGCCGCAGGGTCGGGATGGGCCGGTCGGTGCCGTCCAGCACCCCGGCCTCCTTGATCTCCATCGTGAGCAGCTGCGGCGGCACGCCGTACTCGTCGAGCAGCTCCTTGACGCGGGCCGGGAAGTGCTGGTCGGTGAGCGTACGGGCGGAGAGGTTGACCGCGACGGCGAGCGGCTGGCCGGCGTGCGTCCAGTCCCGGCTGCGCCGCAGCCCCTCGCGGAGCACGAACTCGGTGAACCGGCCGAGCTGGCCGGTGTGCTCGGCCACCGCCACGAAGTCCTCCGGGGCGACCGTGCCGTGCGCCGGGTGCTCCCAGCGGGCCAGGCACTCCACGCCGACCAGCCGGCGGTCCCGCAGCGTCACCTTGGGCTGGAAGTAGACCTCCAGCTCGTCGTTGTCGAGCGCGCGCCGCAGGTCGCCGGCGAGGCCGAGCCGCCGCAGCGACCGGGACTCCAGCGCCGGGCTGAACAGCTGCACGCTGCCCGGCACGGACTTGGCCGCCGTCGCCGCCAGGTCCACCCGTTGCAGCAGGGAGGCGGCGTCGCTGCCGTGGTCGGGGTGCACGGCGACACCGACCGCCGTGTCGACATCGAGGGTGAGCGCGTCGAAGACCATCTCGTCGCGGATCTGCTCGCGCAGCTGCGCCGCCAGCTCCACCGCCGCCTCGGCGCTCTCCAGCCGCAGCGTCACCAGGAACTCGTCCCCGCCGGCCCGCCCGACCAGCGCCGACGAGGGTACGCAGGAACGCAGCCGGTTGGCGACCTCCACCAGCACCTTGTCGCCGGCCGCGTGCCCGAGCGACTCGTTGACCTGGCGCAGCCGGTCGACGTCGAACAGCAGCAGGGCCACCACCTCGCCGGGCGCCCGGATCTTGACCGCTTCCTCCAGCGCGACCGTGATCCGCCGCCGGTTGGGCAGCCTGGTCAGCGTGTCGTGGCTGGCGTCGTGCCGGAGCCGGTCCACCAGCCGCGAATTCTCCAGCGCCACCGCCGCGTGGGCCGCCACCGTCTCGAAGAGAGGCACGTCGGTGCGGACGAAGTAGTTGCTGTCCCCCAGTCGGTTGGCCACCTCCAGCGTCCCGATGACCGCCTGACCGGACCGCAGCGGCAGGACGATCACGTCCTTGACCCGGTGCGCCGTGAGCGGGGCACGCAGGTCGCCGTCGGTCGTCAGCCCTCGGCCGACGGCGACGGTACGACCCTCGTCCCGGGCCCGCTCCCGCACGGGGGCCGGAGTCTTGGCGAAGTCGAGCAGGCCGGGGGCGTCGTTGCGAGCGGTCAGCAGCACCTCGGGGTGCCTGCCCTGAGCAGGCAGCCAGAGGGTGGCGTACTCCGCCTGCATGAGAGCCCGCACGCGGCCCAGCAGGGCGTCCGGCAGCGTGCCGTACTCGCCGCTCTCGCTCACCGCGCGGCTCAGCTCGTACATGTCGGTGAGGGTGCGGTGCTGCCGGAAGAACTGGGCGTACGCCCGGTAGACGAAGGCCAGCGCGACGAGGAGCGCCCCCAGCAGCAGCAACGACCACCAGGTGGCCGCGATGAGGATGAGGAAGATGATCCCGCTGGCGATGTTGATCATCGCTGCCAGGAGACCCGGCACCGACTGGCGCAGCGCGCCCCGGCCGGCCTGCCACCCCTGCAGCAGCGTGTGCACGCTGGCGACCGAGGCCATGCTCAGCAGGGTCACCATGCTGGCCGCGAAGGCCAGTTTCAGCCAGGTGGCCGGGCCGACACCCTCGACGGGCGGCAGGGCCTGGAGCACGAGGACGGCCAGGGACGAACCCGCCGCCGCCCGACCCACGTTGAACCAGAACTTCGTCGCGCCGAACCGGTGCCTCAGGTGCGACACCGCCGACGCGACCGTGTAGATCACGACGACCGTCAGCGGTTCGACGAGATAGAACGCCAGGACCAGCGGAATCTCGGTCAGGGTCACGCCGAGGGACTGCCGCCGGACGGTGAAGTTCAGCACCGGGATGCCGGCGGCCACCATGGCCACGAGGAGTGGCAGCGCGAGCGACCACCCGCCGAACGGCTGCGGCGCGACCAGGCCGACCACCGTGGTGCAGACGATGGCGATCAGGGCCAACGGCCCGGTGATCAGCCACGCGTATTCAGTCGAGCGGGGGCCGGTGGGGCCACGACCCGCCATCCCGTGCCCCCTTACCGGCCCGCCGGTGTCACGTCATCGAGCAGTGGATGCTCAGCGAGGCGCAGGCATGTTCCAGATGATGTCGGCGGTCTGGAGGTCACCGAGTCCCTGGAGATCACCGATCATGACGGCGCTCGCGAGAGCGGCGAGCGCGAAAAGCGAACCAAGCAGCCGGCCGAGCTTTCGACGAGACATGTTTGCTCCTGCAGGGGAAGTGTCACGGGGATGGTGGAGGTTCCACGATGGTGCCACAAGGCAGGTACCCAGGAAAGCGGTGTGCGTACCGACCGGACGAGCGTCGGCGACGTCGCGCCGTTCGGCCCACGGGTCGCCTCGACCGAGCCCTGATCACGGGGCTGAGTGGGCACCGCGCACTTCGCACATTGCGGATTGCGACCTTCCACGCAATTGGGGGAAGGCCCGGGAGTCCAGACGTACCCACCACCATCGTCGGCGCCCTCTCGCCGAGGGCAGACTTGACCGGACATCGACCACCATACTCGTTCTGCGCCAGCATGCCACAGCTTCTGCCGGCGGCCCGACAGACCTCGTGCGCGGACGGGGAGGGCACCGACCGCCCCGCCCGGCCGAGGGGAGCCGGGTGGACCGGCGGGCACGATGCTGTCGATCGCCTCGCGGGCGTCGTCGCGGACCGCCCCGGTGACGCCGTCGCGAGCCCGTCCCACCGGGACCGAATGCGGTGGTGCTCCTCGGTGGCCCGCCGGTACTGTCCGCGGGCTGGACGGCGCGCCGAGGGAGTACGGCGGGGCAACGCCGGCGGCGGCTCAGCCGAACGCCAACGGCCCCCGATCAGCGGTCCTGCTGGTCGGGGGCCGTGGGCGCTATTGGCGGGCAGCGGGTTCAGTTGACCTCGAAGCTGCGGGTGTCGCTGTAGCTGGCCAGGTGGTCGATGTCGGGCGGCATGTGAACCCGGTAGTGGTGGGTGCCCTTCGCCGACGGCTGGATGGTGAACGAGTAGGCGCCGGTCCACGACAACTCCGTGCTGCTCACCGTGGACCAGCTTCCGTCCACGTGACGCTCCAGGCGCACCGTCCTGCCCGGGTGGGCCGGGGACACGCTGCCCGACAGGGTGACCGAGCCGCCGAGGGAAACGGACGTCTTCGACAGCGTGGCAGTGACGGTGGTCCTCACCCAGACCGTCGTGAGGCTGCTCTCCGAACCCAGGCGGGTCGTCGAGCCGAGGTGCAGCCACTTGTAGTCCAGCCCCCACGAGGGCTTGTGGCTGTAGCTCACCTCGCCTGAGCTGTCCGTGGTCGACGTGGTGATCAACGTCCACTGGCTGGTGCCCTTGCGCCTGCCGTAGAGCCGCATCGGAGCGTCCGCGACACCCGCACCGGTGTCCGCGCGGACTGCCGCGCCCGACACCGTAACCGCCGACCCGTGCGCCAGCGACGTGGCGCTGGCCGCGATCGTGGTCGTGCTGCCGACCAGGGTCACACTCGACGCGGCCGACAGCTTGCCGCTGCCGTCCTTGACCCACACCGCGAAGGTGTACGTCGTACCCGGCGCCAATCCCGTCGCCGTGGCACTGCTGCCCGTGCCCCCGTACACCGCAATGCCGGCGGTTGGTGACGACGGCGCCGTCGGGCCCGTGGCACCTCGCACGATCACCTGGTCCAGATCTGTGATCGACGGCAGCGTCCAGGACAGCATGGCCGAGCCGACACCACCGGTCGCCTTGAGATCCGACACCGTCGGCGGGCCCTCGACGGTGAAGCTGTACGTGGTGACCATGGAGGCGGTGCGGTCGGCCGTG
Source organism: Micromonospora sp. CPCC 205546 (assembly GCF_036902715.1). Lineage (NCBI taxonomy): Bacteria > Bacillati > Actinomycetota > Actinomycetes > Micromonosporales > Micromonosporaceae > Micromonospora > Micromonospora sp. CPCC 205546. Next base: position 48,050 of record NZ_JBAKHL010000036.1, on the reverse strand, counting down.
AAGCTGCGGACGCTCAGGACGTACCTGTCGGCGGCCGGCGGCGTCCAGGTCACCGCCGCGCTGCCATCGGCCTCGACGGCAACGGTGCCGCTGCCCGCGGCAGACCCGTTGCTGACCCACCATTGGTACGAGGCCGAGCCGGGCATACGCGGTGTGAAGCTGAAGGTGCCCGGGGCGAGGCGACCGCTGCCGGTCGCCGGGAAGTCGGTCGAGGTGACCCGGGGCCCGTCCGTCACGGTCCAGGTCACGCCGCCCTGTTCCGTCCGCACGCCGGCGGCGTTGCGGGCGATGACGGTGACGGCCTTGTAGCCGCTCCTGGTCGGGGTGAAACTGAAGGTGGCGGTGCCGTCGGCGGCCGACTTGACGACCTGGCTGCTGGCCTCGTCGTAGTGGAGCGTCGCCACGTAGTCGACCACGTCGGCCATCCCGCTGCGGGCCGTGAAGGTCGCCGGCGTGCCCAGGTCGGTGCCGCCGGTGCGGGTCACCGTCGGTGCCGCTCCGTCGACGGAGATCGGTTGCCAGCGCGGATGGGAGAGGGTGCCGTCGGCGCTCCGGCTCTGGATCCGCAGGCCGGCGACGCCGGTCTCGGTGGCCGTCCAGGTCAGGTCGGCGGTGCCGTCCGGCCGGGCCGGAACGGTGATCTTCTCGATCGGCCGCTCCTCCAGGCTCGAGTACTCCGCCCAGTAGACGTACGCCTCGACGTTAGACATCCGGGGCGCGAGGCGGAAGGCGAGCGACGACCCGATGACCACGCTGCCGCGCGTGTCCCCGGTGAGCGTCGGGCCGTTGTCGACGATGAACCGGTAGGCGCGGTCCGCGTGCGCCGTGCCGTCGTGCGCGACGCTGTGCACGTAGAGGGTCTGCCAGCCGCCGCGCGTCGGAGCGATCATGACCGTCGCCTTTCCGGCGGCGTCCGCGGGCACGGTGCCCGATGGTCCACCCTCGTCGATCCGCCATGCGAACGACGCGGTGCCAACGAGCCTGGCGGCGGTGAACTCGAACGCGCCGGGCACGCCGACGTTGTAGTCGAGGTTCGGAGACAGGTCCTGGTACGCGGCGGAGAAGACCGACGGTCGGGTCTCCTTGACGTAGAACTCGTGGTAGGCCGGCTCTGACGAGTTGCCAGCCCGGTCGATGGCTCGGACGGTGAGCGAGTGGTGGCCGGCAGCTCGCGGGCTCCAGCGGACGGTCGCCGGACCGCCGAGCCCTTCGGCGTTCACCGTGCCCTCCACGGGGTCTCCCGAGAGTTCGCCCGAGTAGAACCGGTAACGGTAGCTGACGGCGTCGGCGGAGACCGGGGCCAGCGCGAACACGCCGGGGACGCCGATAGCGCCGCTGGCGTCGCCCCAGCTGCCCGCGGGATATTCGGCAGAGGTGACGGTCGGTGCCGGGCCACCGCTGCGGTCGACGGTGAAATGGCACGTGTCGCTCCACGCCGACGCTGCCGCGCCGTCGAGGACCCGCACCCGCCAGGCGTACGTGACGCCGTCGAGCTGCTTCGCCTCGTCCTCGAGCTGGACGTAGACCTCGCCCTGCTCGCCGACGGTGCGGAGCCACTGCTGCGGGTGCTCCGGGTCGGCCACGTCCCACACCTGGAAGTCGGCCTCGAGATGGGGGCCCGCGCCCGTACGGTCGAAGGTGCCCCGCAGCACGACGGCCTGAGCGTCGTTGAGCCTGACCGGGCTCAGGTACGGCCCCGGTGCGGCGGTGGCGCACGACTGGCCGGCGGTCCTGAGGTCAATGGGTGCGCCCGCGGCCGCGGTGGCCGGGGCCGAGGTGAGCCCCACGATCGTGCCGCAGCCAAGTGTCGAGGCCATGATCAGCGCCATGGCACGCTGCCGAGCGCGCGAAGCGTTACGCACGTGGTCTCCCAGATTGACGGGTAGCGTCTGTCAGCCGCGAAGAGGATCGCATGCCGCCGCGACGGAGGATGCCCCGGAACCGTTGCCCGCGGCCATGGCCTACCTGCCCGATAAACACCGCTTTCCAGTGATCCACGCGGATTTCAGGGATGATGCGCTCTGGGACCAAGTGCGAAAGGACATCTCAAGGAAACAGGAACGGGCTCCAGGACAAACGTCGAGTTTGTCGAGGATCCGAGGCTGGCCGGCCTCGATGTGCCGGCGCTGGTCCGCGCCTTTCCCCCGCATACCCTCACGCGTACAACCATCAGGCGGTGTTCGTCGTCGACGCGGTGACCGTCTCATCGCCGGAACATCCCGTCCTCGTCATTGGCCTCAACGGGCGCGGGACGCCGCAGAGCCGTTCCGGGTCGTGCCCGAAGAGCTGCACTCGATCGAGACCAACCTCCCGCTCTCCAACATGGACTTTCGCGACTTCGCGAGGGCAGCGCACCGCAGCGGCGGTGTCTACCGGGGCTGAGCCGCACACAGCACGACCAGGGTTTCCACACTCCGCGAGGCACGCCTCGCCACCGGGCACCCAGCGCGTCATCGATGCGGTCGCTCACCCCGTCCTCTCCCCCGTCGAACGGTTGCGGTGGGTGGGAGCTACGGCGGTGCCGGCGAGCCGCCGGAATGCGGGATCATCTGTTCCCGCGCTTGTTCCCGTAACCAACCACCGAGCACCGGACCGGGCCGGACTCCGCTGGGCTGAACGAGAGCGGCCCCGGAGTGCGTTTCCGCAGCTCACGGGGCCGTTCGTGCACCTGGTGGCGGGTAGAGGATTCGAACCTCTGTAGCTTTCGCGACGGATTTACAGGGCGTCCGCGGTCTTGGCCCTTCCGAGCCTCTGACCTGCTGCGATGCCGCCCTGACTTGGCTTTAACGCCCCCACCGCCCACCATGCGCCCACGCCCACCGGCCTCGCATCAACTCTTGGGGTGCAGTGCACGGAAGCGGAGCCAGCTACCCGTGGCCTCGGAATTAGTCAACACAAGACCGTTTTTTTTAACGGAGTTCGCCGAGCCCGTCACGGCGGCGAGTTGCACGCCCAGGGCACCAAGAACGCCGGCCAGACCAACCATCCAGAGCTGGAAGAGTTCTGGCGCAGCCCCTGGTGCCGCAAGCGCCATACACACCGAGGATCCGCCAGCGGTAAGGGCGGACAAACCCCCGATGATCAACCGTCGAGAACCACGCACGGCCCGACTCTGCCACAGTCCGTCCACACCACGGCTCATCTGAGCGCGTCGCCGATCTTGTCGTTCATGGTGTCGTCTCCCCCGTCGATGCAGTTGGCGTATACCCGGAGCAGGACGGCGACGCCGTGGCCCAGGCGCCGAGCGACCTCGGTCGGCGGGACGCCGGCATTCAGCCAGAGCGACGCCGCCGCGTGCCGCAGGTCGTAGGGACGACGGACGAGCGGCGAGGTGACCTGCGATTCGGTCAGGGCCTTCTCGCGGGCGAGCTTCCACCACCGGTCATAGACCGACTCGGAGAGCGGCCCGCCGTGCAGGCCCCGGAAGAACCGACCATCCGGGCCGACGCCGTGATTCTCGACGTGGGCGCACAGCAGCTCGACGAGCCGGGGCGGGATCGGGACCGTTCGGGTTTCCTGCCGGCCCCGGTGCTTGAGGCCGCGCCGCTCGTGGGAGCCGCCGTCATCGGTCCAGTGCGACCCGGCGCGCGGAGCGGTCCCGGCGAGCACCAGGCGGCCCCAGCGGTATTCGATCTTCTCGTGGTCACAGGACGCGGACGGCTTGACCGCCGCTAGGTCGTCGAAGTCTGTCCCGCAGTCGAGGCAGCGCCCGGGAAGGTCGCAGTCCTCCCGCCGCAGGTCCGCCGCTTCCGAAGGCCGCATGCCCGCGTAGTAGAGGCAGCCGAAGAACGCCGTCACCTTGTCAGCGCGTCTGCCGAGAGATCTTACCGCCTCCAGCAGCGTGGCGACCTGGGCCGGGTTCGCCACCACCCGCCGGTCGATGGACTGCGCGACCTCGGGGGCAGTCCACTGGACCCGGTCGACCGGGTTGGAGGCGATCAGCTCCAGCTCGACGGCGTACCCGAGCGCGTTGTAGAAGGTGGCCCGCTTGCGCTGGACGGTGGAGGCAGCCGCGGGCTTGCCGTCGAGGCGTACGCACAGGCTGTCCAGGACGCGGCGGACCATCGCGGGTGAGTCCAGCTCGACAACTGGGAGGGACGCTGTTTCCAGCCAGGCGAGCGCCGCCGCGTGGTCGGTCGGGATCTCGTCGGACCAGCGGCGCGGGTTGAGGCCGTAGAGGTACAGCGCCTCACGGAGCAGGGCGTCATCCGGGCGGCCCCGCTTCGTCGGCCGGGTCAGGGTCACCGTGATGGAGGTCAGCGCCTCCACGATTGACCGCCGGGTCTTGGCCGCCGCCCGGGGCCACTTCATCTCGACGTACGCGCGGCTGTGCGCGTACCACGTGGTGGGGTTCTTGGTTCTGGCCTCCGAGACCGGGCGGCCGGTGGCCGGGTCGAAGGGCTCCCCCGCGTTGGCCGCCTGGACCAGCTCGGCGCGGAACGAGTGCGCCAGAGCCTTGGTACGGAACATCTCCTCGAAGCGCTGGCTGCTCACCGCCCAGCGGACCCGCCACGGCCGAGCCTTCCGGTCAGCGCGCTTCCCGATCTCCCAAATCTGGACCTCGTAGCTCTTCACGCCGCGTCCTGCTCCAGCTCACCGAGCCACCGACCGAGCGCGGACCGGCGAACCCGAAGCTGCCCGTTGGGGAGCTTGATCACCCGTGGTCCCTTGCCGGTCTGCCGCCAGTAGAACCAGGTCGAGCGCGGTACGCGCAGCTCGGCGAGCACTTCCGGCACGGTCAACAACTCCTCGTTCACTGCTTCTCCTCCCCGTGGTTCTGTGCACTGTGCTGAGTTGCCGAAAGATCTGAGGACCCCTGCGCGGCCCGGTCCTTGGCGGCGAGCAGTTCGGACCGCCAGCGGGCCCGTTCGCTGATCGACCGCATGAGCCGGTGGGACAGGGGCCCCACGTCGGGATCGTCGGGCCGGGCGAGTTCCCAGGCGTGCCGGACCCGCTCGGGCGTGGCGCCCTGGTCGTCGACGAGCTGCCCGGTCTCGGCCGCACCGCTGTCGGTGGTGGCGCCGAGCAGTGCCCGCACCCAGGCCCGCGCGTCGTGCTTGTGGTCGGCGAGGGTCTTGCCCGACCAGTCACGGGAGATGAGGATGCGCCGGCCGCCGATGCCGAGGGTGTCCCGCTGGTGCACCTTGCCCTTGCACCGGCCCGGCTTGAGCTTCGCGTGCGCCTTCTTCGGCTGGACGCCGTACAGGAGCCAGTTCGCGCAACGGTCGGTGCACGGGGTGAGCTGGAGTTGCTGCCAGAGCCGGTCGAGGTGCTTGCGCTGCCGGTCGGTGGTCGCTTTGTGGCAGTCGCCGGTGTGCTTGGTGATGTACTTCGTGACGTACCGGATGGTCCGTTCGGCGTCCTCGGTGCCGGGCATGACGCCGCGGGCGTCGACCTGGGAGCCGAAGCGGACGACGTGCACAGGCTCGGCGTCCGGGTCGTCGTCGATGTCGTCGAGCGCTTCCGCCCAGGTGGACAGCGGCTCGTGGGTGTCTGGGTCGACCCACGCCGCCGTCTGCTCGTCCCAGACCGGGAGCCGGTCGAGGGTGTACCGCTGGACATCCACGCTCGGCCACCAGACCTGGTGGTACGTCGCCGCCGCCACGGTGCGCAGCACGTCGCGGGGGATGGTGCCTCGGATGGCGAAATGCGCGTGCGGGGCGAGGCGACGTTGCGGCTCGACGCAACCGGCGTACTGGACGTTCCAGCCCTCACAGCGGCGCAGGTTCTGCCAGAACCGGTCGAGCAGCCGGGGGAAGTGGACGGCGTCCCAGGCGGCGCGGCGGTAGTCGTATCGGTCGGGGTTGACCGGGGTGCCGTCGGGGCGGACCGGCCCGTACGAGTCGAGGGTGAGCGTGAGCCACATGGACGGTCGGAAGGTCGAGCCGTCGGGGGCGGTGTAGGTCTTGCCGACGGTGCGACGCTCGACCTTGCGCCGGGGCAGGTCGGGGGCATCCTGGCGCCGCCTGGTGGAGCGCTTGCGCCGGCGGCCGGGCTCATCGTCGGAGTCATCGTCGACGCCGCCGTGGGGTGGCCCGACGCGCCCGCGCAGCCCTTCCGCGGCGATGGCTTCCTCTACCTCGCGGATGGCCTCGTCGAGGTCGGTGACCTGGTCCCATTGGGCGGCACGGATGGCCTCGTCGCGGGAGAACTCCAGGTGTGCGCGGAACAGGATCAAGGACTTCTGTGCCTCGGTCGCGGGTTCCGGGCCGGGTAGCGGCTCGTCGTCGCGGTGCCAGCCCTCCCGGATCTGGGCCTGCCGCAGCCGGCGGTTCTTCTTCGCGCACGGCCCGCACTTGTCTTCGCGGGTGGCCCCGCAGGGCAGGTCGATGACCTCGGTCAGACCGGTGTCGAGGTCGGTGCGGCGCATGGCCAGGGGGCGGACGCAGACGCCGTACTCAGCGGCAATCTCTTTGAGCACGTCGACCGAGCGGGGTAGCGCCATGCGGGCCGCCCGCGACCCCGGCCGAGGAGCAACCGGGGTCGGGGCGGCGGGGGCGAGGCCGGGCAGGGTCGGAGCGGTCATCGGATGATCCCGACTACCTGGGGCCGGTTGGGCTGGACGACGCCGAGCGGAGGCAGCACCGCGGCCGGGGCCGGGCGGACCGCCGGGGCGGGCACGGTCGGCTCAGCCGGTCGCTGCGGTTCAGGCTCGGTGACGACCTGCTCCGGGACCTCGTAGGCCCAGTCGACCGGCGGTTGGTCCGGCTCGGGAGCCGGGACGGTCGCGGGCGCGCTGGACAGGACGACCTTCACCAGGGCGAGGAACGCCAACGACGGAACGGCCGCCACGATCCAGCCCCACACCGATGGTTCGGCTTCCGCGACCTGGGCGGCGAGGGAGAGCAGCGCGAACGCGACCAGGAGCACGCCGACCAGGCCGACGGGACGACCGGCGCGACGGCGGGCGCGGATCTCCAAGCCGAGGTAGATCGCCATCAGTTCGACGGCTACGGCGTTGGCCCAGCCGATCCAGTCGGGCTGGCCGTGGGCAACGCTCAGGTCGTGAACGTGGGTGAAGGCAGCAGCGCCGGCCATGGTGCCGATGGCGAGCAGGATCAGCACCCGTACGCCGGATTCGGCTCGTTGGCGGATCATCGGCCACCCCGGGGGTTGCGGACGGTAAGGCTGATGTGGATGTGCTGCCCGTCCAGGTCACGACGGCGGTTGACCATGTGCGCGAGCCCGTGCAGAGCGGCGGCGAGCCGGTCCGGGGAGTCGTTCAGCTCGATGTGCAGCGGCTTGAGCCGGTGGGTGCCGAGGAAGAAGCGCTTGAGGGACGTCATCGGGTTACCTCCGGGCCGGTCGGATGTCGGTGCGGATGTGGTCGGGCGGGTCGCCGAGGGAGGCGACCGCTTCGGAGAGGCAGCGCCACAGCGCCCACGCCTCGTCGGGGGTGAGGCACATGCGGCGCCGGCCGCCACCGACGGCGAGATAGACCGGGTACGGGTCGGGTCGGTCGGCGTCGACGCGGACGGATACCGCCGTCGGGCCGGTCGGGTTGGGCGCGCGCAGCCGGTAGAACCGCCGGCTGTCGGTCGGGGCGGTCACCGCGGGTCGCTCCCGTCGGCGTCGAGGATGTTGCGCAGCGAGTCCGGCAGCAGCGGACCACGACGCGGCCGAGGCAGGGACGGCCGGACCGGTTCAGGGGCCGACTCGCGGCCGACCTGGGCGAGGATGTCCGCCGCGTCAGCCGGGGCCGGATAGTCCCGCGCAAGGTCGCGGATGTGGTCATCAGTGATGTACGAGAACCGGACCCGCAAGGGCTCGGGGGTGCCGTCGAGGATCACGTAACCGACGCCCTTTGCCCAGCGGGGCATCTGATCGGCCAGGGCGCCCCGGTTGCGGGCACCGTCGCCCAACACGAGGTCGACCTGTGCCGCTTCGGTCAGACCGAGCGCGATCCGGGTCGGGAACAGGTCCCGGAACGGCAGCACCTCCTTGCGCGGGTCCTGCAACGCGGCCACGACCAGGACGCCGACCCCGGCACCCTGGGACAGCAACAGGCCCAGCGAGGACGCGATTCGCTTACGCAGGTCGACGTCTTGCAGGTACGCGGTCAGCGCGGCCATCTCGTCGACGACGACCACGACCAGGGGGTCAGCTTCGGTCGGGGTGTGCACCCGGACCGTTCCGGCGAGCCGGGTCTGACGTTCCCGCATGACCGTCACGGCCTCGTCGAGCAGGTCCGCCATGGCCTCGAAGGACTTGCAGGCGAACCGGGCGAACAGGGACCGGCCCATGGCGAACTCCATTCCGCCCTTGGGGTCGATCACCCAGAGCCGGACCAGCCCCGAGGTGATGCCACCGGCCAGCGAGCGGACCAGCGACCAGAGCACCGAGCCCTTGCCGGACCGGGTGGCACCGCCGATGAGGACGTGCGTGGCGAGCAGGTGCAGGGACCAGACGCCCAGGTCTTCCCGCCGAGCCAGCGGCAGGGCGGTGAAGTCCGGGACGGCCGCAGCGTCGAAGGGAGCCACGACCGGCCGCAGGGCATCGGTACGGACGAGCACCAGGTAGACCACGGTCGGCCGGTCCCGGAACCGCACCCGGTCCACCAGGCCCAGCACCAGCGCCCAATAGCCGGTACGAGTCGGCGGGTCGTCGGGCCGCTCGGAGTAGATCCGGGCGTGCCGCCGACCGAAGGCGTACGCGAGATTGGTCGTGACCCGCTGGAAGTCGGCCGGGGTCTGCCCGCGGACCATGCGGATGGTCAGCACGTCGAGGGCCTGATCCGAGCGCACGCGCAGCAGCTCGGGCAGGACGGCCCGATGGTCGTACGTCTCGGCGAGACCGCACAGGGTCATGGCCTCACGCCACGCCCGCCGGTACACGAAGACCTGACGGAACCGGCCGAGCAGCGGGCCAGCGCACCACCGCCACCAGGACGCCTCATCACGCCACCGCCACACGGCCGACACCGCCGACGCCAGGACCAGCGGCACGACCAGACCCGCCCAGCCGTACTCGGCGTAGAGCACGACGGCGAGCACGGCCAGGCCCACGGCGACCGGGTGGCGCAGGCCCCACCAGCAGGCCCGAGCGAGCCAGCGCAGCACCAGGCCGAGCACGACCGCCCACATCGGTAGCTCGAACCGCTTCGGCCGGATCACCATCAGGTCCCCGGTGGTCGTCATGACCACTTCGCCCCGCGGCCGGCGCATCATCGCGCACCCCGCAGCGACACGAACCGGCCCGACGAGTCGCGGACCGCAGGAAGGGGAAGAACGAGCTGACCGACGCAGAGCGGGCAGCGGTCAGCCGCGCCGCCGGCCGGGTCGAACCGGGACTGACACACGCCGCACCGAGGCTGAGCCGGGGCAGCCGAACGCCTACGCTTGGACACGTCACTACCTCTCTCGACAGAGCAGGGGGAAGAGACAGAGGGGCGGGGCTGCCGTCCGCCAAGACCTGACAGCCCCGCCCCCACCCGATGCGGCTACGCCGCCGCTTTCTTGGCCACGCCCGCCGGAGCGCGCATGCCGGTCGCCCGCAGCGAGTACGCCATCCGGTTGTTGTTGGTCACGTACGGCGTGACCGTCATGCCCTCGAACTCGACCGCCTCGAACGGGGCGCCCGTCGGCGGGACCGGCTGGTAGTCCGCCGAGATCTTCACCGTCGTCTCCCGGGAGCGCTTGCCAAGCTCCGGGTCCAGGTCCATTACGCGGACCTGCCACACCCGCTGGCCGGTCAACTTGTCCTTCGCCGGGCTACGCCGGCCGGTCTTCTCGTCGTAGTCCTCGACCTCACCCAAGGACTCGGGGACCAGGGCGCATCCCGCCGGGAACACGTCCTCACAACGCACGGCGAACCTCGTACCGCCACGCAGAGCCATCGCTCAACCTCCAGGTTGTTGGCATGTCTGCCAAGTTGAGACACCAAGGTAGACGGCACTTGGCAGACAAGTCAACAAGTGCCGCTGAAGCCTTGCGGTTGATCCCCATGACCGCGGCTGGCCGTCCGTGCCAGCCGACCTCACCGCCCAGGCGCCAGCCGGCCGAATCAAGGCCGCCGGAGGACGCGGAGTCCGCTCAGATCAGAGAAGGCCCCGGACATCAAGGTTGTACCCGATGTAGGATTTGATTATCCCGCTTAGCTTTCCGCCATAAATCCGCGCGAAGTCGATCGGATCATCCGTGGTCAGATCCGCCAGGTAGGCATCAGCCGCGCATCCTTCCGCAGCCCTTGCCGCAAAAGATGTGAATTCCTTGAGGAATTCCTGCGAAGCTTCGACGCCTGCAGCCTGAGCCAATGCTGAATAAATTGGTAACCAAAGCCCGTCGTGGCAGTCCCTACGCCACTTTTCCACCCTTGCAGCTTCCGGAAGATGCGCTGAGTCCCCCAACAAGGAGTTCAGCTTCCGGATGATCGCCTCCATGCGCATCCGACGCCGGATGTTTGCCGGGGCGGCCTTGTCGATGATGCTAGGCAAGGAGATTCGCCCTACAGTCAGGAGTTGTGCATCCTGGAGCAGGGAAAAGCGCATGCGCTCTAGGATGTCGTCCAGCCACACTAAGGACTGCGCAAACGCGGCGAGATCACGACGGTAATCGTCCTTGCTAGCCCATCTTCGGTCAAAAGTTGATTCATGAACACGGTATCCACGAGCCTGAAGTTCAACAACCGCGGTCTCTCTACTCGGAATTCTACCCGCCCGCCGCCTGGCCAACTCTGACCGCAAGTTCCGCCCAAGGCAGACATCGATTCCAACCTGCAAGAAGGCCCCAACATCATTGAGGTTCGCATCCTTAGGGTTAACGAGGCCCAACCTCATCACGGGAGGGATGCTTGGTTTCGTTGTTCTCTCAGCCATCCAGGAAGGGTGCCCGAAGAGCAGGAACTGACGCAAGCATCCAGACACCTCCTGCCTGAGTCGTGGAGCGGGTCCGCACCAAATCGGCCACCCAGCAATTATGAGTTCTATTCCGAATAGACGGTGCCCCGTCAGTTCGTGTCGCCCTGCTTCTCCCGGCTTAAGGAGCCGGCCGCAGGGTATCGAACCGCCATGACAGGCGATGACAGGTCGGTAGACGAAGAGCACTCCCGTCCCAAGGGCGTAGATGACGCCACGGTTGAGGCGCTAGGCGAGTTGAGTAAGGCCTTGGAGACGATCCACCGGGTGCGCGGTCACCTGTATTCGGCGCACCAGCTCGTGGGCGGCGCGGATCTCACCCTCGATCGGGTGGTGAAGCTGCTCCGCGAGGCCGGGCACGACGAGATGGCCGACCGGGTCGAGCATGAGCTGTTGGGGCGCAACGTGCTACCGGGCCGGTGGACGTTCCAGATCATGGAGGAGTTCGACGACGGCTACTACGCCGCGTTCCAGGAGATCGAGCGGGAGGCGCGGGAGAAGCTGGCCGGCGGACGGCGGCACATTTACGAAGCGGAGATGAAGGAGCGGCGCCGCACCCCTGGCATGCCGGGACACGAGGCTACGCCGGAGGCGTGAGCGGCAATCCGTTAGGCAGCATCGAGGCCAGGGCGTTGGCTCTGGCTTCGATGATCTTCATTCGTCCCTGGTACTCGGCCGGCTCCCTGTGCGCGGGCTGACTGGTGACCTGACCGGGCCACTTGCGATACAGCAGCCCGTACTCACGGGTGAAGTAGCCCTCGCTGATTGCATTGGCGGCGAGCAGAAGCCCGGTGTCCTCGGAGGCCGGCAGAGCCATCCAGCCGCCCAGGGCGAAGACGAGATCCCGCCGCAGGCACAGCGTCGCCGGATGCACGGACGCCCGATAGCCGTTCGCCTGCCAAAACGACAGGACCGATCCGCGGTCGATGACTCCGCCGGCCGGGTCCTTGTCCCATCCGGCCGTTGACCCGTCGGGCAACAGATCGAGTACCCGCGAGGTGGTCCAGCCGATCTGCGGGTGCGCGTCGAACGCGGCGATGTCCCGAGCAAGCGCGCCGGGGGTCAACTGGTCGTCGGCGTCTAGGACCTTGATGAGTTCCCCGGAGACTCGGGAAAGCGCGAGGGTACGAGCTACGCCAGGCCCACCGGGACGGCCGGTGCCGTGACTGATCCGGGGATCATCGGGCAGCGCGTCAACCAGGGCGCCAGTCTGCCCGTCCTCTTGGACGAGCCATTGCCAGTCCCACCCGTCAGGCATCTCCTGCTTTGCCAACGACTCGTAGGCGCCAGCCAGGTACTCGATGCTGGGCGCGTGGACCGGAGTGATGACCGAGACGAGCTGCGTCAAGTTTTCCACCGCTGGAGTTTGTGGGAGTAGACAAGCTCGGTGCGGTCACCCGGCATCACCACGTCGGCGACCTCGACGACCCGCCCGGTGGTGTCGACCGAGGTCTTGCGCACGGTGAGCACGGAGACGCCCGGGTCGATGTCCAGCAGCTCGGCCTCATCCGGCGATGGCGGACGCGCGCGAACCTCGTCGTCGATCCGATCCAGCTCGATGCCGAGGGTGTAGAGCTGATGCTGCGTACCGCCCGGCCACGGCTCCTTGCCCTCGTCGAGCAGGTCCGGGTTCGCGGCCACTAGGTCATACGGCAGGTACGAGTACGACACCGTCAGCGGCGCGTTCTCGTGCCGTGAGGACGTCCAGTAGACCCGGCGCAGCAGCGGCGTACCCGGCTCGACCTGCAAGGCCGCCGCCATCTCCTCGTCAGCGTTCACGCGGGAGTATTCGGCGTGGAACTTCAGGTCGTCGACGGTAAGGCCGGTGTCGTGCTCGGTGGCGCCGGTCTTCAGCCGTTCCGCCTCGTCGAGCAGGACGCGATCCTTCTCCCACTGGTACCGCTCGGTGTTGCGACGGCGTACCCGCTGGCGAGGTGCCCGCACGTAGGTGCCGCGCCCCTGCTCCGCCCGAACCAGGCCCCACTCCCGGAGCTGCCGGATGGCGTTGCGGACGCTGGTGCGGGACAGGCCGGACGACTCAGCCAGCTCGGTCTCGCTGGGCATCAGAATGCCCGGTGGCAGCTCCCCGCTCATGATCTTCGCCCGCAACTCCTCAGCGAGTTGCAGGTAACGAGGGCGCCAGTCCCGGCTATGCACACCGGCCACCGTACCCCCTAGACGTTCCAACGTCTGCCATGTGGTCCCCCCAGCAGGCCGCTCGGGAACTGGAGGAATCGCTACCGCCGCTCGCGGTGACTGCCCGCGGCGAGCGCCGGGAGTACGAGGGGCGGCTACAGCCCGACGGCTGCTGGAGTTCACTGCGTCTCCCCCGCCCGTTCGTGTCGGCCAATCGGCGCCAGCATCTCCAGGCGGGCACGGGTCAGCTCGTCGATGAGCCGGTCGACCTGCGCCGGCGACATGAGCACGGTCTGCGTTGCGCCGTAGCGGGTCGCATCGAGCTTCACGGCCAGGCCCCGGCGCGCGAACCGGTCGACGAGCAGTTGAACGGTCACCCAGCCGGTCCGCTCCCGCCCGATGGTGGACGGCAAGCCCCGGTGCATCGGATCGTTCGGCCCGCAGCCCCGGCACCACATCGGGCACACGGCCGGCTCGATCGAGGACGACGGCTGACGCTCCGTCATGGGTTCGTCTTCACTCATCGTCGGCCCCCTTCTGGCCGCCAGCTTGCTTAAGCAGCTCGCGCAGATGCTCGACCAGTTGGACGACCTGCGGCAACGGCAACTCCGCCCAGCCCATCCCGGCCCGGCACGTCGCGTGAACCGCGATCAGGGGCGCCGTGGGGTCGGCACCGATGAGGTACGTGACGATGTGGCCGCTCGCTTGGGTATCACCGACCCGGTACATCAGGCCCCGATGGCGACGGGCCATATGCGTCATCAGCGGCGGCACCAGGTGGCCGCAGCGATCCGGGGCGCACCAGTCCGGGTGGCTCGTGACGTCAGCCGGTTTGCTCGTACGGCTCACCGCGGCCACCGCCCACCGCTACCCCGGTACAGCTGCGCCCGCGTCATCAGTGGCGCGTACCGCAGCGCGGGCAGCTCCCGCGTCGGCCCCGAGGGCCACCGATGCGAGGGCGGGACAGAAACCGATCGGGGACGCGACAAGGCGTTAAAGCTGGTGGCCCGGGTCGACGGACGCCGCCAGGACCACCAGGACGAGAACCAGCGGCGCCGACGATGAGAGCCGGACATCGCACCTCCACAGTAGGCGGGGACCGGTGGCCAGCTACGGGGGAAATGCAGCCAGCCACCGGCCCGGATGAAGGCACGGCGCACCGTCCGACGCAGACGGGTCGGGTATCGCCGAGCCAACTTGTACGCGCGGCTACCGCAACCGGTCCGACAGGACGCCGCGCATCAGGTGCGACCAGGGCCGACACGAGACCACCCCTGACACGTGCCGTCAGCCTGGCTACACACAGAGAAACGTACCTACAAGTGGACGTGTTGTCTATACGTCGAAACGGGTCGCTTGGTTGGCACTTGGTACGACAAGTGCCAGGTACCGTGAGCAGGTGCCCACCCCGCACTACGGACAGCCCCTTTACCGCGTGATCGCGGACGAACTCCGGGAACGCATCGAGAGCGGCGTCATTCCACCTGGCGCTCTCCTGCCAGCCGAGAGCGTGCTCACCGTCGAGTTTCGGGCGAGCCGCGGCACAGTCCGCAGGGCCATAGCTGCTCTCCGGAACGAGGGTTTGGCGAATACCGAGCATGGTAGGGGTACCTACGCCCAGGCAAACTCCTACGATCACGACCCAAATCGATGCAGCGGTATAGAAACGAGGCAGCGTGAGGTTGCTGCGGATGCAGAACTAGCGGACCTATTTGGCATCGAGGTCGGGGCACTCTTGATCGAATACGAGAGCGTAACGCGGAGAGGAAGAGGAGTCGAGAGGGTCGCCCGAGTCTATCGGCTAAAACCCACCTGCCATTGAACGGCCGGGTAAATGAGGTCGGCGATGATGGCAAACCCCTGGTCAACAGCAGCCGACGCTGCAACCGTAGCAAGGGCGCAGCCTGACGCGAGTCACGCTGCGAGTGTCAACGGATGGCCAGAGCCTGCCAGGTTCCAAACAAAGCCGGTTCACTTAAGCGCAGTCTGTACTCTCCCAACGGATTGCCGTTCCACTCTTATCTCTTTCCACTACAGCATCGTAGCTCAGCCGGGCTTTCGAAATTGCATACAACCAGGCAGCATTTCGGTCAGGATCGGTCTTCAGCGCTCGGCGAGCTTTCTCCTTCTTGCAGGCATAACGCCTTCCATCAAAGTCGACAAAGATGATCGAAATGTCATCCGCTAGCTTCGGACGTGAGGCTTGCGCAAAGCTAGTGACGCTATCATGAATTAGACGTGCCGCCCTACTTGCAAGAAGATCAAACCCAAGAGCGATTGCCTTAGCCTGCTGACAGAAAGTCAGCAACTCGCTCGGCTGAATATTGGAGTCCGCCTTGTGCGCTGCCCGATTGCGCAGTCTCAGCCCTTGGGCGTATGCGTCCCGGAGTGGCACCCCACCCAGTCCGACCCGAGAACCGAGTCTTGTCATTTCATTCCAAGGATCCGCAGCATGTAGTGTCTTTAGAATAGAACTCACTTCATCAGCACCTACGTTAGAGCCATTGTAGCCCAACGAGAACTTTGATATGTGCAGCGGACCAGTGAGCGTGCTAGCGACCTCAGACGCGGCCTGTTGCAGCAAAGGTACCGGATCGTCCCCCTGACGGCTCGCCATTTTTGCATGAGCGTGAGCCGCTCGCATGACTTCCACGGTGGCCGCAAGAACTAAGTCACGCGGGAGATCGGAGAAGACGAGCGCCGTTCGACTGATGTAACCTAATACTTCTGCAGATCTTTCGCGTATGAAATCTTCAAGCGCGCTGAATGTCACGACCATTAGGCCGTTACGCAGAATCCTAGCCCGATTATTGTGGGAGACGTCAGTTAGCGCTTGGTCAATGAGAAGTGGCTGGGCGAGTGCATCCTGCACGGCAACGACTCTGTCCAAGAAGTTGCGACGTGTAACCGACATACGCTATTCAGCCGCCTCGCGCAACGCATCGGCCATTTTGCTGACTCTGTATTTCACCTTCGAGGGCGTATTGGTGGCGACACGGACGGCATCCTCAAAATTCTCGTCCTCGAAAAGCTCTCGAGTGATTTGCTCAGCGCGCCCCTTCTTGCGTCCTAGTTTCTCAATAACCGCCGGGGAAACGAGGCTCACAGCAATCATCTGGCTGTCATACATTCCAGCCAAGGCCTGATCTCGCCATGCACCTCGATCGGGACGCTTGAATGCGTTAACGCCCCAGAGCCGTTCGCACCCGCTTATCGCGCTCAGAAAATCAGACGACAAATCTTTTAGCGACTTCGGGTCGGGGTTCTGATTCCTCTGCATGAAGGCATCCATTGACCAACGAAAGTCGCCCGAAAATTGCTGCCAAGTGTCCATCAGGGTAAAATACCGCAACACATATTCCACATCGAGCATTGCCCTGTATGCCGGGGACCTAGTATCACGAATCTTCAACTGGTGACGAAGGAAAGAGTTTTCGGACAGCGTCACGAGTAGGTCGTTAAGGCTGCCTCGATAGATTACGTTACGGATCTCCTGTGCGTTGAGCGGCTGACCGCCTGAGTTTAGGCGATGGAAGACCTCGTATTTAGTTGCCGGGTCGCTCTGACGCAGCAATGTAACTGCTCGAATATACGGGCGGACGAGTAGCGCGTTTTTGAGTGAAGGCGGAAGATCCTTAAAACGGTATCCGTTGAGCTCTTCAAACCTTCCGAGGAGTGAAAGAGTGAGACGATTCCTCATAAACTCGTGTATCGCCGTCAGTCGCTGCTTTCCATCGATCACTGAATAGCTTCCGAAATCATCTTCGGCAAGGTACACGGGAGGCACCGGTATGTTAAGCAAGAAAGACTCTATTAGAGCCGACTGCTTAGCTGGATCCCACCTTTCGCGACGCTGAAACTGGGGGCGGACATCGATAGCCTCACTTTCAACCATCGAGGCCACAGTTTCAAGAGACAGGTCAGACGCCTGGAGAACTAACGCATCTTGCGCCAGTTCAAATCTCCGTGTGACGTCACTGTCAGTGCGCATCGTACTCCTATGGACATCATGCATCAGTGCCAGATGGATAACCGTACCGACCAAGAGTGCCCCAGTCTAGGGCGCAGCGAGGGAGACGGGCGCGACGGCAGAGCGCGAGCCGGGCCCGAGCAAGATTCTCGCTGGTATTGGCATTCAAGCATTCAAGAAACCACTGCCGATTTCTTCTGTTCTGGATCAAGGCACCGCGCTTCGCGCGGTGCGGGGCGGTGAGCCCGGCCGGCGGCAAGCCGCCCCGGTCGCCTGCGGCGCCGGGGCGGTCAGCCACCGACGGCCGCCGGGCAGCCGCCCCCCACGACGGAGAACTCACAGGGCCGCATCAGCTCCAGGCGGTACGGAAGCCGACCAAGTCAGCCCAGCAACCCGCTCAGGGCTTCCGGCTGCCGCGCCAGTCCAAACCCCGGACTGGCTTGCCCCCGGCCTGACTCCCGTACCCACAGACCGCCTCAGCCGCCCAGGCGACGCCGTCCGCGACCCGAGCGCTCGGCCGAGGAACGGGCATGATCGACCTGCCCACTATCTGCCCACAACCAGTCGTGATCGGCTGGACTCAGCCAGACTCGGCTAGATCAACGACAACGGCCCCCGATCAGCATCTCTGCTGGTCAGGGGCCGTAATCGCACCTGGTGGCGGGTAGAGGATTCGAACCTCTGTAGCTTTCGCGACGGATTTACAGTCCGCTCCCATTGGCCGCTCGGGCAACCCGCCAGGGCACCCCACCGCGTCGTAACGCGGCAGCGGAAGCAAGGATAGCGGCTCACCCCGGCATCGGCGCAACCGGGTACCGTCAGGGGGTCGTACCGCTGGTCAGCGGGGGACGAAGGACCACAGACCGCCGGACAGCAGGAGCATGAGCATGGCAGCGAACCCGTCGTTCGACATCGTGAGCAAGGTCGACCGCCAGGAGGTCGACAACGCCCTCCGTCAGGCGGAGAAGGAGCTCGCGACGCGGTTCGACTTCCGGGGCACCGGCGCCGAGATCTCCTGGTCGGGCGAGGAGGCGATCAGCCTCCAGGCGGAGACCGAGGAGCGGGTGCGGGCGGCGCTGGAGGTCTTCAAGGAGAAGGTCATCAAGCGGAACATCTCGCTGAAGTCACTGGACGCCGGCGACCCCCGCTCGTCGGGCAAGATCTTCAAGATCGACTGCAAGGTGATCCAGGGCATCGACTCCGACAAGGCCAAGGCGATCAGCAAGAAGATCCGCGACGAGGGCCCCAAGGGCGTCCAGGCCCAGATCCAGGGCGACCAGCTGCGCGTCACCGGCAAGAAGCGCGACGACCTCCAGGCCGTCATCGCGCTGCTCAAGGGCGAGGACTTCGGCGTCGCCCTCCAGTTCACCAACTACAGGTAAGGAGGTAGCGGCCAGCCTGGTCATTAGGCTGGCCACACCTTGTCACCTGGGCAGACGTTGTCATCAGTGGTCGTTGTTGGTTGCTCGCAATCGGCCTCCGACGGCCTGGCGACGGCCTGGACCTGCTCTTGCCCGGGGGCGGCTCAGCTTGGCGGCGGTGGGCAGGATTGGCAGATGGCAACCTGAATCACTACTCGCTCGTCCAGCCTCGCGGCGACCGTTTCGCCATCGCTAGTGATCTTCGCGCCGCACCCGTCGCAAACCACCCCCGCGCTGGTCGTGGCTGCCGGCAGCCCACTCGCCATCGCGTGGATCTCACATACGAGCTTCCACGGGTACCAGCTGAACCACGCCACGTCCGCCTCTTCAGCGTCAGCGCAACAAAACTCGACGTCACCTTGCTCGACCATGAGCGCCAGCCTCATGGCTCCGTTGTAGACAGGAGCGTAGGTCGAGTTGTCCCTTGCCCACTGGCGGGCAACCCGCCTGATCTCATCCATACGAGTCACGCTCAAGAGATACCCCACAGCGCCAAGCCCTGCCCATGACGCCATCTCTGGTCGGCGTTTGACGGCCCAGCAACCGGTCCAGACGGCTCGTAGACGGCCCGGCCGACCCCTCGCTTGTAAGTTCTGGGCGCTCTGTCCGGCGGTGTCCGTCGGCGTCATCGGCCTCGGGCCACCGTCCGGCCTCGGTTTCAACTGTGTGGCTGCGTCTACGCCGGTTGCTGTCACCGTTGCTGTCGACAGTCACGCCCAAGCCCCGCGTCGGCAGGCGGTCGGAGCGCTGGTAATCGCTCCGGGACGGGGCTCTGTTAGGTCCACGCTGCTTGTGCGGCCAGCTCAACGATGAGATCACGCTGGGCGACGCGTCCGCCGCGAGATGTCCAGGCGGTAACGGGTCGGGCGGGGTCGAGGCGGGTCCACGCCCAACGTGGGTGGGTCATCCTGGGCTGATGAACCCACACCATCGGTCCGTAGCGTCGGGTGCGAACGTCGGGGATCACGAGGGCGTGGCCGTGGTCACCGACGTGCCAGCCGAGGCCGGTGTACCAGCCGGCGGATTTGGCGTGGATCGTGGCCATCATGCCGAGCCGGCCGGCGGCGAGGGCGCGGCGCTGCGCGTCGACGACGAGGTCGGTTCCAAGGCCGTGCCCGCGATGAGTGTCCGCGACGGTGACAAACCCGAGTTCGCACCAGACGCTTTCGAGCATGACCTGGCCTTCGCCCATGTGGGGCTTGATCACTGCGAACCCGCTCACCTGATTGTCTTCGAGGGTAACGGTGAAGGCCCAACCGTTTCGGGGCGCTTTGGTGATTGTCCTCTGTAGGTTCCCTGGGCGGGGGAACGCAAGGCTCCAGTTGACTCCGAACGCGCGGCTGCCAAGCGCGTTGATCGCGTCGGCGTGACTGGCGGTTGCTTCATGGATCGGCCGGGGCGTCGCCTGCATGCCGGGAACCTACCGCGTGCGACGGGTACATCGCGTACCTCGGCGCCACCCCTATCGGGCCGCAGCGGCACTGGTCGCGGCCGTCGTCACCCAGTGGTCACCCAGCACGGGCTCGTGGGGAGCCTGCCGCTAGTCCCACGAGCCGCCCGGCCAGCCTCCGGATGCCTGGTCTGGCCCGTATTGCTGATGCGCTCAACCACGCGATGCCCCCAGGCTGTAGACATGCCGTCGTTCTACATCATGGCCCTCGGCCTCGTCCCGGATGGCGAAGCGGGAGGGGCAGAGTCGTGTCGTCTTATTCCCCGAGCTTGGGGCGTAGCAATATTCGATTGGGCTTTGCTGGCCACTCAACACAAGATGCACGTGCCTTATCAGCTAGCCGACTCTTATGCAAATAGCTGCAATCTGGAGTTCCGTGTCAAGGCAGATACGGCGGATGCAGCAGTTCAGAGCTTCCGATCTATCACTGTTGCCTTGCTTGCTTCGGGGGTGGCGCCGTTCGGGGTACCGATGGTGTCGACGCACAGCATCAACGACTTCTCGAATATCAGCGGGGCAGCGTGCGACGAAAATGACCCGCGCCACGGGCAGGCAAAGCGGATCGCCTCGAAGGAGGAGGTTGTTGAGATCTGGCCGGCCGCTACGAGCAGCGGCGGGATGGCCGCCCTGGGTGCCACACGTCGCGTATCGGCGAAGCTCGTTGCGGAGGCGACCAGGGAGGCCGAACTGTGGCGCGACCTGGTCAAGAAGCAGCCTGTGTTGCACGTGCTGGAAGACACGATCCTCTCGGTTCCTCAAACGACGAACATGGGTCAGGGGATCCTTCAAATGTGGACGGGTCTCGAATCCCTCTTCCCAAAAGTGCAGAGCGAGGTATCTTTTAAGCTCGCTCTTTACTTGGCGCAACTTCAAGGCGCATCCAAAAGTCGCCTGGCATATTTCAATAAAGCCAAAAAGGCGTATAACATCCGATCGAAGATTGCTCACGGTGGAAGCCTTCGCGATGACACCGAGCAAAATCGAGAGAAATGGTCTTCAAATTGGGCACTGCTCATTGACGCCTACAAGGCGATTCTGGTTCGCCGAGGGTTGCCAGACGAAGAGGAACTAATCGCCGAACTCCTTAGGGACGCTGACGAAGCGGGCGGGGATGCAAACCCGCGCCCACCGAGCGGGTTGCCATCCCGTCTGCCGTCGACCCGCCCTCCTGGGGAGCGGGCCGCCGCCCGGCCCGCCACGTCAAGCGGACCTTGACGCACGTTCGGACGCTGGCGGGTCGGGCGGTGGTCTGCTCGGCTTGCCCGGGTCGAGGGCAGGCGGGATGGCCTACCGCAACCACCCACGGACCGTGACCCGCCGACGGAGCCCCGGCCATCCTGGAGCCGGAGCGCCCCCGCCGGAGGCGCAGTAACCGCCACCCCGCGACCGCCGGCAGCTCGCCGAGGCGGCCGGCGTGCCCTCCCCTACGCCGCGCGGGCTCATGGCCGCGCGGCCCGGCCGGCTGCCGGCCCACCACCACCCGGTCAACGCTGCTGTCGTCATGCGGCGGCCCCTCCGGGCTTCCCGCTCTCCGCGCCAGCCGCCGGGCGTGTTGCGGGGCCGGAGTCGGAGCGCCAGCGAAGCGACGGACGCGCGCCCAGGCGGCGGCGCGTGCGGCCCGTTCAGGGCCGCCTTGAAGACGTACAGAAAGTTTGAACCACTTCGCCGGCAGCCGGCATGTCCTCCGTCGGCTGATGTGCGACACGCGTCCGCCAGGTGATCTGCGACAGTGGTCGGTTTCGGCACTCTGAGCCCGACGTCTCCGCGGGGCGTCGGGACTCGGGGAGGCCGGGATTGGCGCTGGTTGTCTTGTCGGTTGTCGAGCAGCGGTTGGACGCGGTCCGTGCGGTGCTGGCCGGGTCGGATGTGGTGGAGGTGGCCGCCAACTGTGGGGTGCATCGGTCGACGGTGCATCGGTGGGTGGGCCGGTATCTGACTGAGCAGTTGGCGGGGTTGGCCGACCGGTCGCACCGGCCTCACTCGTGCCCTGGTCAGGTGGCGGAGGCGGTCGAGGTCGCGGTGGCGGAGATGCGTCGGGAGCATCCTCGATGGGGGTCGCGGCGGATCCGGTTGGAGATGCTGCGCAAGGCCGGGCCGTGGGTGGTCGAGGATCTGGTGGTGCCGTCGGAGCGGACGATCGACAGGATTTTGCAGCGGCAGGGGCTGCTGCGGGTCCGGCCCCGGAAACGGCCGAAGGACTCGTATAAGCGGTGGGAACGGCCTGCGCCGATGCAGTTGTGGCAGATGGACATCGTCGGCGGAGTGCAGCTGGTCAACCCGGCCACTGGTGTGCTGCGGGAGGCGAAGCTGGTCACCGCCGTTGACGACCACTCCCGGTACTGCGTGATCGCGAAGGTCGTCGAACGGGCCACCGGCCGGGCGGTGTGTCTGGCGCTGGCGGAGGCCCTGACCCGGTTCGGGGTCCCGGAGGAGATCATCACCGACAACGGCAAGCAGTTCACCGACCGGTTCGGCAAGTATCGTCCCCGCACCGGTGAGGTGCTGTTCGACAAGATCTGCCGCCACAACGGCATCACGCACCGGCTCACCGCGCCGGCTTCACCGAACCAGAACGGCAAGGTGGAACGGTTCCACGGCACCGTCCGCCCGGACTTCCTCGACACCGCCGAGGCGTTCACCAGCCTCCGGGAAGCCCAGGCCGCGGTGGACGCATATGTCCTGCACTACAACACCGACCGGCCCCACCAGGCCCTCGACCCGAGAACACCGGTCACCCCTGCTGACCGGTTCCAGCCGGTCGGAGCCCAGCAGCGGACGCTGGTCGACCTGTGGCTGCCGCCCACCCTGGACCCCGTCCCCTCCACCGAGGTCCAGCCGGTGGCAGCCGACGCACCACCGGTCCAGGCTCAGGAGACGGCGGTGGAGCCGGGTGGACCCGTGGAGTTCGACCGGGTCGTCCCGGCATCGGGCAATCTGATGGTCTGCCAACGCCAGTTCTGGATGGGCACCCACCGGGCCGGCATGGTGGCCCGGATCTGGGCCGACTGCGACCTGATCCACGTCCTCATCGCCGGCATCCGGATCAAGACCGTCCGGTCTCACCTGAGCGTCAACGACCTGGCCACCCTCGTTCGCCAGGGCGCCGTCCCGGCCGGCCCCGCACCGCTGCCGCCGATCGAGGACGGCGACGCCATCGAGGTCGAACGCTGCGTCAACCGAGGCGGCGGGGTCTCACTGGGCCAACACATCGTCCTGGCCGCAGAGATCCTCGCCGGCCGCCGCGTCGGCATCCGCATCGAGCCGACCACCCTTATGTTCTACGACCTGGACACCCGCGAACTGCTGCGCACCCGCGCCAACCCACTCCGCCCGGAACAGATGAAGCGCCTGCGTGGAGCCCGACCGGCAGGACCACCACCACGACCCTCCATCGAACCCGTTCGGGTGCAACGGAGGGCTTCCAACAGCGGGATCATCATGGTCGCCGGCCAGAAAGTAGCCCTCGGCCGGCTGCACCGCCACCAGACAGTCACCGTGACCGTGTCCGAAACAACCCTGGCCATCGAACTCACCGACGGCGACACCAAGGTCATCCGACGCACGACCACGCAGCCAGTCCGTAGCATCAAAGCCCAGCGACCGCGGATCGCTACCTCAGTTTCCTAGACCACCCGTCGCACATCACCTGGCAGAGCTGCGTCGCACATCAGCTGTCGGATCACACGCCGGCAGCCGGCAGCCGGCAGCCGGCCGGCCCTGCCTCGCCACCGTCCGGACACGGGATGGCGTGGGCTGAGTGCGCTCCGTACCCTGACGGCATGGCCGCCTTCGTCGATACCGCCCGGGAAGTTGCGCGACACCTGCTGGCGAAGCCGCTACCTCGTCGGTGGAGTCACGTCCAGGCGGTCGCCGCCAAAGCGGACAGGATCAGCGGGGCGGTTCCCGCCGAGGACCGCGATGTACTCGTAGCCTCCGCGTGGCTGCATGACGTGGGCTACAGCCCCGACTTGGTCGACACCGGCTTTCACTCCCTCGACGGTGGCCGTTGGCTTCGGCGCGAGCAGTTCAATGAGCGGATCGCCGCTCTGGTGGCCCACCACTCCTGCGCGTGGCTGGAAGCGGAAGAACGTGGGCTCGGCGGCGTCCTGGCCGCCGAGTTCCCTCGGGAAGAGACGCCGGTAACCGACGCGCTCTGCTTCTCCGACATGACGACCGGGCCGGACGGGCAAGACTTCGAGGTGCTGGAACGGCTCGCGGAGATCCGGTCGCGGTACGGGCCGGAGCACCTGGTGACCCGGTTCATCCGCCGGGCGGAACCAGAGATGGTCGCCGCCGTGCAGCGAACTCAGCGCCGACTCTCGGGCAGCGTCGTTCAGCCGATGTAGGGCTCGGGGCGTTCCTCGTAGCCATGGGTAATGCGGAGCAGGGTCGACGGGTGGATGTCGAGCGCGCCCAGCTCGTCACGGGCGACCCATCGGACGTTGCTTGACTCGTCACTCGGCGTCGGGGTGCCGCCGACGGGTACCGCTCGCAGGCAGAGCGAGAACTGCTGTCGTACCTCACCGTCGGAGTAGGCGACTACGTGGCGAGGGTCGGAGTAGACGCCGACCATCCCGGTCACCTCGACCCGTACGCCAGTTTCCTCCTGGGTCTCCCTCACCGCGGTTCCTGCGACCGACTCGCCGATCTCCTGGCCGCCTCCGGGCAGTGACCACAGGCCGTTGTCGGTGCGCTGGATGAGCAGCACCCGGCCGGCCTCGTCTCGGGCGAAGACGGAGACCGCCACCACGATGCTGTTGGCCTTCGGCGCGTTCGGGTCGTGGTAGTGCTCGGTTCTCGCCATGGCCCTAGGCTGCCACCTCGCTGCCCGGCTGGGGCTTCGAGGCCTTCCGGACCCGGTCGAAGCTGTCGGAGTAGGTGCCGAACAGGTCGCCGCCGTTGAGCCGCCGCAGGTGCATCACGGGTGCGTGAGGTGCGTGGCGCCCGAGTACGTGCATGTTGACCAACATCTCGTCATCGAACCGGTAGATCGAGTTGTACAACGTCGTGTCGTGGTAGAGCACCGTCACCCCGGGCGCGCCTTCGAGCCGGTTGTAGTACTGCTGGACTTGGCCGATCTTCGCGGCCATGAGGCCGGGCGCACCCTCCTCGACGCTTCTCCGCTCGATCGCCTCACTGGTCGGGTCACCGAGCAGAATCGTCACCTCGACGCCGTCAATACCCTTTTGACGCAGGACGTCGATAAGCCTCGGGTCCTGCTCGACGAGGAAAAGACCGGCGTAGGCCAGGATGTCAATCCGCTCCTCTGCTCGCTCGATCAGGCGACCCCAGAGGTCGTACGGTACGGAGGATCGCCGGGAGTAGATCTGGAGCAACTCGCTCTGTCCGATTCTCGACGCCCTCTCCGGCGTCACCGCCTTGGGCCAGAGGTAGGGGACGTCTTCGCGCACCACGGCCGCGATCGCGTGCCGGTGACGTGGATAGGGAGTCCGGTCTTGGGTGATCCACCGCTCTACCGTCTTTGGGTCGACACCGATTTTTTCGGCCACCGTGCCCGGGGTCAGCCCATTGCGCAGGATGGCATCGCGTAGCCGGTCGTTTGCCATTCGACCCTCCTCAAGGGACGACTAGGGACGAGTAGACAGTAACCTAGACGTCCCATAGTCGTCCAGCTCATGGGATGGGGTGTCCTCCGCTTTTCGAGAGCCTTATCCGCAGAGGCCACGAGCAAGAGTCCACCGGGGACAAGCTCAACAACTGGCCCGAGACACAGGAGGTTTCTCGTGAAGCTGTACGTGGACACCCAGAGCAAGCAGGTTCAGGTGACGAAGGACCCGGAGCCGAAGAACGACCAGAACGGCAATCAGCGGTCGGAGAAGAACACTGGCCGGCTCATGTGGTCGACCCAGGTCTTCGTTCTCGACGAGACTGGCGGCGAGATCATCACCATCACCACGGCGGGTGAGAAGCCGGGCGTGACGGTGGGACAGCTCGTCGCTGTCGAGCAGTTGGAGGCCATCCCGTGGGCGACCAACGGGCGTAACGGCGTCGCGTTCCGTGCGATCTCGCTGAAGCCGAAGGCTGGCACCTCGGCGGCAAAGTAGGTCCTTCGCTCACCCGTGCTGTGTGAGCCTCTGGTGTCGTACGTGAAGCGGCCTGATGGTCCGCTGATCTGATCCATCGGTCCGGGAGTGTTTCTGGCTCCTACTCTCCCGGCCCTGGCAACCGATGGTTGCCCTTTCGATATGGCGCGGGGTCGGTACTGGCTCCTACACCTGCCGGCCCCGCCTGCCCTTCCAACCCGTCTGCCCACACGCTGGGAGTGGTTGTCATGCTCGTTTCCGCTGTCGTGTTCGCCGTTGTCGCGGCGACGTTCTCCGCCGGCCATCAGGTGGCCGATCACGTGTTCGGCCAGTCCGACAAGCAAGCCGCCCACAAAGCCGCGCCGGGCTGGCACGGCTGGCGCCACCTCCTGGGCCACGTGCTGGCCTACCACCTCGTGGTGGCGGTCATGCTGGCCGTCGCCATCGCCGCGCTGGACCTGCCCGTCACCGCCCTCGGCCTGGCCGCCGGCATGGGTTTCTCGGCCGTGTCCCACGCGTTGCTCGACCGGCGTTGGCTGGTGCGTTGGCTGCTCATCCACACCGGCAGCCCCGACTTCGCCGACCGGCAGTCGCCGATCTGCGGCATGTACCTGGCGGATCAGTCCCTGCACTCGGCGTGCCTGTGGATCTCTGCCCTGCTCGTCGCCTGCCTCTGAACCCCTCATACCGAAGGAGGCCCTGACGTGGCCCGCAAGTTCATCTTCGCCACCGACCCGAACGGCCGATCGCATGAGGTGAAGGCCGACCCGAAGCACATCGACCGTCAGAAGCGCGACCTGGAACGCGCCGGCAACGAGGTCGTCGTCCTCGACGAGGACGAGCGCATCCGCATGGGCCTGATCGCCCAACAGCTGCGTAACCGCTGACCCCGGTCAGCTCAGGAAATCGAGCGTGGGGCCGGTACTGGCTCCTACACCTGCCGACCCCGTGCTCTCCAACCCATCCACCCCAACTCGCGATTGGGAGGACGTGTCGTGTCCAAGTCTAGCCCTCGCCGCTCGTTCGGACGGAAGTCCAACGGCACCATCACCGTCATCGAGGCCAAGGTCCACCGCTCCTCGGCCCGCAACGCCCGCTTGGCGTTCATCCTCACCGCCGTCATCACCGGCATCCTGACCGCCGCCGTGGCCACCTCCTACACGCACCCCATCGTGGCCCTGTTCGTCGCCGTCGCCGTCGGTGTTCCCCTCGGCGGGCTCGCCTGGGTGCTCGTGCGTATCTGGCCGGTGCTGCGGCTGCTGTGGTGGTGGCTTCCCGAGATCGTGTTGACGGTCATGGCACTCACCTTCTGGGTGCAGCTGGCCAACCACACCCCGGCGGTCGTGACCCTCGTGGTCGTCGCCCTGGTCGTCGGTGTCCCCGCCGCCGTTCCCACCATCCGCCGTGCCGTAGTCGCCTGGGCCTGGTGCCTGATCGTGCGGCACCGACTGCGCGTGTGCTTCGCGCAGTTCATCATCGCCAACCAGTCCGGCAGCCTGCCGCTGATCCTCTGGGCCAAGCCGACCCCCGTCGGTGAGCGGGTCTGGGTCTACCTACGCCCCGGCCTCTCCATGGCCGACCTGGAAGGGCGTCTCGACCGCATCGCGGTCACCTGCCACGCCTCTACCGCTCTCGTCGAGCGGGCCTCTGACCGCAACGCCGCGTACCTGCGGTTCGACATCAAACGCCGCGAGGTCCTCACCGCTGAGGTGGGTTCCCCGCTGGTCGACGTCATCGACCCGAGCATCCCGGCCAGTGACCGGCCGATGCCGGTCGTGCCGACCGCCTTGGACCTGCCCGACGTTGACGCACCCACCATCACCCTGCCCACGCAGGGCAAGCCGGCCGCGAAGACGCCGGCCGCCACCGCCAACGGCAGCAAGCCCGCGGCTTCCTCGTCGACCGACGCCGACGACGTCTCCGACTGGATCTGACCCACCAACAGAACGGACGCGGGGAGCCCTACGGGCTCGTTCGTGTGGTTCCTCGCGCCCACCAAGCCCAAGGAGGGCAGCTCATGACCACCATCGCTACCGCCCCGGCTGCCGGGGTTCCGGTGGGGCCTGGCCTGTCGATGTTCGACCCCATCTTCGTCGGCATCGACGAGTTCGGTCAGCCCGTCTACATCACCCTCGCCTACCGCAACCTCCTCGCTGGCGGCGAACCCGGCGGAGGCAAGTCCGGCCTGCTCAACACCATCGCCGCCCACGCGGCCCTGTCCGTCGACTCCCGGCTCGTGCTGTTGGACGGCAAGCTCGTCGAGCTGGGGCAGTGGGAAGACTGCGCCGACGCGTTCATCGGCCCCGACATCACCGAAGCCCTAGCAGTCCTGCGACGGCTGCAAACCGTGATGAACAACCGCTACGCCTGGCTGCGTGCGCATGGGCGCCGCAAGGTGACCGCCCTCGACAACCTATCGGTCATCACCGTCCTCGTCGACGAAATCGCCTTCTACTCCGCCACCGTCGGCAGCAAGCAGGAACAGGAGGAGTTCGTCGCGCTCCTGCGTGACCTCGTCGCCCGGGGCCGCGCCGCCGGCATCCCCGTCGTCGCCGCCACCCAGCGGCCGTCGTTCGACATCATCCCCACCAGCCTGCGGGACCTCTTCGGCTACCGCGCCGCGTTCCGCTGCACGACTCCGAACAGCTCGAACATCGTGCTCGGGCACGGCTGGGCCGAGCAGGGCTACTCCGCCACCGACATCCAGCCCACCAACCAGGGCGCGGCCTACCTCATCGCCGAAGGCGGCGTCCCCCGCCGCATCAAGGTCGCCTACCTCACCGACGCGCAGATCGCCGGCATCGCCGACTACGCCGCCTGGATCCGCCGACCCGGCCGACTCACCACCACCACGCCTGATCTGGCGGTGGCGGCATGACCACCCGTGAACGCGCCCACGCCAGAGCGAACAACCAGCGGGCCAACCAGTACACCGAAATGTGGATCGTCGGCAGTCCCGAGGACTTGGCCGTGATGATCCAGGCCGCCTCCCGAACCGGGCGGCTCGTCTTCGTCTCCGCACCCCACCAGATGGGTGGGGATGACACCCGTCACCGCCGCTACCTGCGGCTGCGCGCCCACTGATCGGCCGACAGGACCGGATCTGCCTCGCAAGCTCGCCGGTCCTGCCGACCACCCGCCAACAGCCCTACCGAAAGGACGTGGCTGCCATGAAGGCTACCCACCAACCGCCCACCGTCGAGGTCAGCCCGGCTGACCTGCTGCGGATGGCTGCCCTCTACCTGCGCCGGCACGGCTGGACCCAGGGCATCTACTACGCCACCACCGACGCTCTCACCTCGCCGGCCTGCGCCGTCGGGGCCATCGGCATGGCCTGCGCCGGAAAGCCGCTCATGCACCCGGTCCTCCTCTCGTCCGCCGACGAGGACATCTACCGGCAGAGCATCGCCGCGCTCGTCGACTACCTCGACGCCTTCGCACCCGTCTTCCACATCGACGAGGACGGCCACCTGCTCGATGAGCACACTTCCCCGTACTCGTGGAACGACGACCCGGCCCGCACCGCCGAGCAGGTCATCACCGCCCTTGAGAAGGCCGCTGACGAGTGGGACCGCCTCCACACCCAAGGAGGCGAGAACCGGTGAGCACTGTCAAGAAGTCCTTGACGCCTCTTCCTCGACAGCAGCGGCGTCGGGAGGTCGTCGAGAACGACGAGTTCGCCGCCTTCGCACGGCGCATCATCCGCGCCCACGGCCGCCGCGTCGCTACCGGTGACGTCGAAGCCCTCCGCGACCTGGTTGCCCTGTCCGCCGACCTCGATCAGGCCATCACTGACGCCGTCATCGGGCTGCGGGCCTTCGGCTACTCCTGGGCCGAAATCGGCTCCCGGCTAGGCATCTCCCGCCAGGCCGCCCAGCAGCGCTGGGGAGACCGGCCATGACCACCCTCACCGAGCCGACCGGGCTCGCCTCCCGCTTCTACGACCCGACCGGCAGCCGCTACGGGTTCCCCACCTACCCCTTCCAGTCCGCCCCCGCCGGGCTGGCTACTCGCCGGCAACTACGCGCCGCCGGCCTACGTCCGGGCGGTCATGACCCCGTCGCGCAGATCCTCTGGCGTCGCGGTAAGCGCCTCGCCTACCTCTACCGCCTCGACCTCGCCCAACCCAAGCGCGTCGCCACCCCCGCCCAGCGGGAGGCCATCGCCAAAGCGCTACGTGCCCGGCGGACCTGCCGAACCTGCGGGCTCGTGCAGCCCTACTACATCCCCCGCCGCTACGGCTGCTGCCTCAACTGCCACGGAGGCCCCCGATGAACACACCCAACCCCTGCCCCTGCGGCGACTACTACTGCGCCGACAACACCCCGCTCACCACCATCGACCGCCGCGACTGCTGCCAATACTGCGGCTTCTACAACTGCGACGTCTGCGGCTGGACCGCCCCCGCACCGACCGGGGGTGACCCGCGATGAAACCCACCGCCGGCACCCGCATCGAGGGCGTCGTCCTGGTCCTCATCCTCCTCACCGTCGCCGGCTTCGCCGGAGCCGCCTCCTTCACCCACGTCAAAGACTGGACCCTCGCCAACTCCCCTGCTGGCACCGGGCAGTGGTTCGGCTGGGCCAACGCCGTCATCTCCGAACTCGTCCCCATCGCCTGCCTACTCACCATCCGGCGACGCCGCCGCCTCGGCGCACCCATCGGCTACCCGCTGTTCCTGCTCATCGCCGCTGCCGGACTCTCCCTCGCCGCACAACTCGCGGTCGCCAAGCCAGGCATCTCCGGATGGCTCCTGTCCGCCGTTCCCGCTCTGGCGTTCATGGCCCTGGTCAAACTCGTCCTCGCCCCGACCCCCACCAGGTCGGAAGACACCACGCCGACCGTCGAGCAGGTCGAGCAGGTCGAGCCGATCCGCGTTCAGGTGGCCGAGCAGGTCACCACCGAACCGGCACCGCCGGCCATCACCCCCGCACCCGAACCGACCCCAACCCCGGTCGTTGAGCCGGCCCCGGTCGTTGAACCGGCCGTCACGGCGGCTGTTGAGCCGGAACCGGAACCCGTCACCGCCCCGGCCCCTGAGCCGGTCGACGTCCCTGCCCACCTGCTGCCCATGGCCCGCTTCGCGGCCGTGCAGCACGAACAGTCCACCGGGGCACCCATCACGCCGGACGAGCTGGCCGACCGGCTCGACGTCGCCCCGGCCGTCGCTGGGCAACTCCTCGCCCTCGCGCGGGGTGACCGATGACCATTCACCTCGTCGACATCGAACACATCCAGCACACCTGCCCCGCCAACCCTGACGGGCACCCGTACGACATCCGCCGCACCCTCGTCGACATCATCCCCGGCGGACCCTGCCGCACCCCGGTCACCATCCGCTGCGGCAACACCACCACCCAGATTCCCTGTCACCGGCACGAGCCAGCCACGCGCCAATGCGGCGCCTGCCGGGTCATCGTCACCGAACGCACCATCACCACCCGCACCCCCGAGGTGCCGGCCTGATGGCGTCGACGCTGGACCTCACACCCCGAGCCACCTCGGCCCGGGGTGTGGGCTCGAACGCCGACGTCCCGCCCGTCTACACCTACACCGCCGCCGGCTCCGCCTTCGCCCGCGCCACCCAACCCGACTACTACGGCTGGATCGAGCACGTCCGCGCCGCCGCCGGCTGCACCCGCCCCATCCGCCTCGCCGGCCAACTCCTCACCATCGACTCGTCCACCGGCCGGGTACTCGATCAGCGGCACACCGACGCCATGCCCGACGCCGCCATCTACACCGCCTGCGGCAACCGACGCGCCACCGTCTGCCCCTCCTGCGCCCACACCTACCAACGCGACGCCTACCAACTCCTACGCGCCGGCCTCGTCGGCGGCAAGGGCGTCCCCGACACCGTCGCCCAGCATCCGGCCGTGTTCGCCACCTTCACCGCACCGTCCTTCGGCACCGTGCACGTCCGCGCCGTCAAGCGGCACACCTGCGGCAACCGGAAGCGCTGCGACTGCCGACCGGAGCCCTGCCACGCCCGCCGCGACGCCGGACTCTGCCCCCACGGCCAACCGGCCGTGTGCTGGGCCCGCCACGAACCCGACGATGCCGTGCTCGGCCAGCCGCTCTGCCTGGACTGCTACGACCATGACCACCAGGTCGTGTGGAACCTCTACTCCGGCGAGCTGTGGCATCGCACCAAGCAAGCCGCGGAACGGTGGCTCGCCAAGCTCGCCCGCCGCCGTGGCATCCCTCGGGTCGAGGTCGTCACCGCCTCCGGCAACACCCGCACCGTTCCGCCCATGCGGCTGTCGCACGGCAAAGCCGCCGAGTTCCAAGCACGCGCAGCAGTGCACTTCCACGCCCTGGTGCGCCTCGACGGCGTCCACCCCACCGATCCCACCGCAGTCGTCCCCCCACCGGCCGTGTTCACCGTCGCCGACTTGGAAGACGCCCTCCGGCACGCCGCACAGGTCGCCTTCTCCACCCCCGGCCACCCCGACCGGCCCGACGGCTGGCCCATCGCCTGGGGCGAGCAACTCGACATCCGCCCCATCAACCTGACCGGCGATGGTGAGGTCACTGACAGCATGGTCGCCGGCTACCTTGCCAAGTACGCCACCAAAAGCACCGAGGTAACCGGGCACCGCTCCGTCAGGCTCACCGCCGACACCATCGGCGACTACGCCGACCCCGACGGCGACCACACCGCCCGCCTCATCGACGCCTGCTGGCGCATCGGCCGACCCACCGGCACCCCCGTCCCGCTCTCCCAGCGGACCCGCGACCCCCGCCACCGGCCCGGCTTCGTCGACCGCTGGGAGTGCCCCGACTGCGGCACCCACACCCGCTACGCCGCCTGCCCCACCTGCGTCGCCGACCGTCAAGCCAGCCTTGACACCAAATCGACGAAACCAGCCACGGCCAACCCGTACGCCCGACTGCGACGGTGGGCGCACATGCTCGGTTTCGGCGGCCACTTCCTCACCAAAGCCCGCCGCTACTCCGTCACCTTCCAACTCCTCCGTGACAACCGGGTCGCCTTCCGCCGCCACGAGCACCAGGACCACGAGCACCTCGGGCGGCAGCTCGTCGACGAGCACCACGAAGACACCACCCTCATCGTCGGCACCCTCACCTTCGCCGGCGTCGGCTGGCACACCACCGGAGACGCCCTCCTCGCCAACACCGCCGCCGCCATGGCCAGAGAACGACAAGCCACCGGCCGCGAAGAACTCGCCCACGAACTCAGCGCCACTCCGGCCGGCACCGCGCCGGCTGCTACCTGACCCCTCGACCCACAGGAGACGACATGGCCACTACCTCGTCGCTCAAGCTCTGGACCGTGGACGACGTCGCTGACTACCTAGGCGTCTCCGTCCAGACCCTCTACACCTGGCGCAAGCGCCGTATCGGTCCACCCGCCGGACGAGTCGGCCGACACCTGCGCTACGACCCGGACGCCGTCCGGGCCTGGTTCGAGCAGCAAGCCGCAGCCTGAAGGGGGAGAAGCGTGGCCCACGTCGAAGACCGCTGGTACAAGTCCGTCACCCGTCCTGACGGCAAGTCGGAGCGGGTCAAGACACCTCTTCACGGCAAGGGATTGCGCTACCGGGTTCGGTACATCGCGCCGGATGGCCGGGAACGGTCGAAGTCGTTCCCCGACAAGGAAAAGCGGGCCGCTGACGCCTTCCTCGTCTCGGTGGAGTCGGACAAGCTGCGGGGTACCTACATCGATCCGGCCGCCGGCAAGCTGACCTTCCGTCAGTACGCCGAACAGTGGTTGGCTGCTCAGACCTTCGACGAGTCCACCCGCGAGGCAACGGAACGGCGGCTACGCCGGCACATTTTTCCCCACCTCGGGAGCCGGGCTCTAGCCACGATCCTGCCGACTCACCTGCGAGAGCTGGACCGCTCGTTGCAGCAGCTCGGCCTAGCGGTCACCTACCGGGTCGTCGCCTACAGCAACGTCGCCACGATCCTCAACGCAGCGGTCGACGACGGTCGTATCCCTCGCAACCCCTGCCACGCGAGGACCGTCCGGCCGCCGAAGGTGCCGCCCCGCAAGGTGCTGCCCTGGTCCCGCGAACAGGTGCTCGCCATACGCGCCGGTTTGCCGTCGCGGTACCAGGTCGCCGTCGACTTGGGCGCGGGCTGCGGCCTTCGCCAGGGTGAGGTGCTGGCCCTGGCCGTGGAGGACATTGACTTCCTCAAAGGCACCCTGCACGTCGTGCGGCAGTTGAAGATCGTGGGTAGCCGGCTCGTCTACGCGCTACCCAAGGGCCGAAAGACGCGCGACATCCCGCTGCCCGGGTCGGTGGGCGCCGCCCTCACCTGTCACCTGGAGGACTTCCCCTCGGTTCCGGTGACGCTGCCGTGGGAGGTGCCCAGCGGTCCTCCGGTCACCGTCAGCCTGGTTGTCCATGGTCGGACGAACGTCGCCATGGACCGGCACACGTTCAACCGCGACTACTGGCACGCCGCCCTGGCGACCGCCGGCATCCAGCGATCCCGGGCGACGGGAATGCACGCCCTGCGGCACTTCTACGCCTCGGCCTTGCTCGATGCTGGGGAAAGCGTCAAGGCGCTGTCCGAGTACCTGGGACACGCCGACCCCGGATTCACCCTGCGCACCTACACCCATCTCATGCCGTCCAGCGAAGACCGGACTCGGCGCGCCATCGACAAGGTGTTCTCTCGATGAACCAAGGGGGCAACGAGGTGGTGGCTCGCCCGTGGGCTACCCGGGCGAGCCACCACGCCGACGCTAGACGGCCACGACCGCCTGAAGAACGGCCGCAGCAGACCCGAGGACGGCGGCTGCCGTCCCGACAATGAGGCAAATCTGCTGGAGACCTAGGCGGTCTCGTCGGCGCGCCCTTCTTACAACTTTCCGCTCACCGTACTTTCGAGGCATGATGGAGGTGGCTCCTGTTCTTTGCTGACATGGAGTTGGTGAGCGGCACCTTTGGTTTCAGGCCCGGGGGTGCCGCTCGCTTGCGATACAAGATCTTTTCGCCCTTGACGGGGTTGCCATGTCCGCCTTGACCTAATTTTGCTGGTCAAGAACTTGGCAGACTTGACAACTAACCAGTTTTAAGGCTACAATCAGCTTGTACGCTGAGCAGCCTATCTCACGCTGCTCGCGATTTCAATGTGGGTTCGTCCGTTTCCAAGATCAAAACGCAGCGCCGCTGGCTCTCATCGAGTAACGACCCGAGATGGGCAGCACCTGCAGAGCCTCCGGTCGCTAGCGGTCACCGCCTCGGTAGCGATTCGCGTCTCCCCGTCTTGGACGGCCTAGCGACGGCCTAGCGACGATCATGGCGGAGTTTTGGCTGGTAGCGGCCAGTGTCTCTCCAGTTCACCAACTACCGCTGACGCGCGCCCGGTCGGTCCTGCCGCGGCGGGACCGACCGGGCGGTGGACGGCCGACCCTGACGACCCGGGTCGAGAGGACCGCGCCGGTTCAGCGGGAGAAGACGAGCAGCAGCACCACCGTCAGGACCGCGCTGATCAGCAGGGATCCGAGGCAACCCACCCGGTTCGAGAAGAAGACGAACATGCCCGGGTGGTACCCCTCCGACGCGACGGGAACCCCGTGGGCGTCAGGCGGGCAGCAGCTCCTCGGTGCGTACCGCCGTGGCCTCCGCGCGGGCGATGGGCCCGGCGGGCAGGGCCGCGACCCCGGCTCCGACGGCGACCGCGGCCCCGGCGAAGACGAACGCCCAGGGCACCCCGCCACCGTGGTCGACGATCAGGCCGGCCACCGCGCCGCCGGCGGCGCTCGCCCCCACCGACATGGTGACCACCCAGGTGTACGCCTCGTTCAGCATGCTGGTCGGGGCGACCCGGCCGACCAGGGTGTTCTCCAGGGTGAGCGCGGGTGCGATGGTGGCACCCCCGATCACCAGGGCGGTGCCCAGCGCCATCGGGGTGGGCATCACGGCGAACACGGCGAAGCTCGCGGCCACCGCACCGAGCAGCAGCGCGAACTGCCGGGTCATGTTCCGGGCCGGCTTGCGGACACCGAACCAGAAACCGCCCACGGCGCTGCCGACTCCCCAGACGGCCAGCAGCACGCCGGCGAGGCTGTCGGGGTCGTCGGACGTGTAGGCCGTGGCGAACGCCGGCACGGTCACGCCGGCCGCGCCGAAGGCGATGCCCAGGGTGGCCACGCAGAGCAGCAGCGCCGGGAACCCGGGCACGCGCAGCGGGCCGAGCCCCGTGGTGCGGTGCTCACGCGGCGGTGGCCGCCAGCCGCGCATCACCCGGCCGAGGGCCACGGCCAGGGTGCCGACCAGGGTCACCACGGCGGCGCCGATCAGGGCGGCCCCGGCGTCGGCGAACAGGATGAAGCCGGCGACCAGCAGCGGGCCGAGCACGAAGACGATCTCGAAGAGCGTGGTCTCGGCGGCGAGGGCGGTGTTGCGCAGGCGCCACCGGCCGGAGGCGGGCGAGGTGAGGTCGTTCCAGGCGCCGCGGATGGCGGCGGTCAGCGGCGGGTAGGTGGCCCCGGCGACCCCGGAGGCCACGAAGACCAGCGCCAGGCTGCCGGCGTCGGAGCGGGCGGACCAGAGCAGACCGAGCAGGGCGAACGGGTGGGCTATGGCGGTGCCGACGAGCACCGGGGTGGGGCCGATCCGGTCGGCGACGCGGCCGGCCACGGGACTCAGCGCGGCCCCGGAGAGTGCGTAGATGGCGCCGGCGACGGCCGCCAGCGAGTAGCGGCCGGTGACCTGCTCGACAACCAGCAGCAGCGCCAACGGCGTCATGCCGATCCCGAGCCTGCCGACGATGCCGGTGAGCAGCAGCATCGGCGCTCCGGGGATCCGCCAGACGCCCAGGTACTGGCGCAGTGCGGCCACGGTCGACCTCCAGGGGATGTAACGAGTGGGGAACCTTCCGACCCTAACGCCGCCGGAGGCGCGAGAGGAACGGTTAACGCGCTCACACGGCGTTCCGCCCGCGTCCGGCGGACCGGACACGGGCGGAAAGGTGATCAGCGCCTCAGCGCTGGAACTGCACGGGTCCGCTGTTGGCGGCCATCCGCTCCAGCCGGGCGACCCGCTCCTCCATCCGGGGGTGGGTGGCGAAGAGCGACGCCACGCCACCACCCTTGAACGGGTTGGCGATCATGAGGTGGGCGGTGCTGGTGAGCTGCCCCTGGGCGGGCAGCGGCCGGCGCTGGGCGCCCATGTGGATCTTCCGCAGGGCGCTGGCCAGGGCCAGCGGGTCCCGGGTGAGCTGAGCGCCGGAGGCGTCCGCCTGGAACTCCCGGCTGCGGCTGATCGCCAGCTGGATGACGGTGGCCGCGATCGGGCCCAGGATGATGGTCAGCAGCAGCACGGCCGGGTTCGGGGAGTCCTCGTCGTCGCCACCGCCCAGCGGGATGAACCAGGCGATGTTCGCCAGCATGGTGATGATGCCGGCCAGGCCGGCCGCCACGCTGGAGATGAGGATGTCCCGGTTGTAGACGTGCGACAGCTCGTGCCCGATCACGCCCCGCAGCTCCCGGTAGTCGAGGATCTCCGTGATCCCCTGTGTGACGCAGACGGCCGCGTGCTGCGGGTTCCGCCCGGTGGCGAACGCGTTGGGCTGCGACGTCGGGCTCACGTACAGGCGGGGCATCGGCTGCCCGGCCTCCGTGGCCAGCTCGCGGACCATCCGGTACAGCTCGGGGAACTGCGCCTCGCTGACCGGTTGCGCCCGCATCGAGCGCAACGCGAGCTTGTCCGAGTAGAAGTAGGTGACGCCGTTCATGACCAGCGAGACGGCGACGGCGATGACCAGGCCGCCACTGCCGCCGAACCAGTAGCCCACCGCCAGGATCAGCGAGGTGAGCAGGCCGAGCAGCGCGGCGGTCTTCAGACGGTTGTGGTGCACGATCACTCCTTCGGTGCAGCACGGATCACGCGGGATCCGCTGACCGGTTCAACAACCCGGTACCCGTCAACCATCCGTCTCATGGCTGAGAGTTGCCTGAGATGTCCGGAGTGCCCGTCAGGATTGCCGCCGCCGGACGCGGGAAGACCGCCTGACCGGGCCGTCCCGTCAGCGGGCGGCGACGTCCAGCACGAGCTGCGGGGCGAGACCGAGCACCAGCGCCGCCACCGTCGCCACGGCCAGCACCACGCCGACCGTCCGGGCCCGCACGGGGACCAGGGCCGGGGCCCCGCCGGCCGGCACGGCGTCCCGGCCGGAGACCGCGAGGGCCGGGTCGTCGGCCGTGCGGGCCGGGGCATCCGTCCCGGAGGCCGGCGCGGCCCACAGGGCGGCGGTGAGGCGCAGGTAGTAGGCGAGGCCGATCACCGCGTTCACGGCCACCACCACGGCGAGCCAGCCCGCGCCGCCGTCCAGCAGCGACCGGACCACGGTCACCTTGGCGAAGAGGCCGGCCAGGCCCGGCGGCAGGCCGGCCAGCCCGATCAGCGCCAGCCCGAGCGCCCCCGCCCGCCACGGGTGCCGCCGGGCCGCCCCGCGCAGGTCGTCGAGGGTGCCGCCGTCCGCGCCCGCCGGGCGCAGCGCCACCACGGCCGCGAAGGCCGCCAGCTCCAGCACCACGAAGAAGACGGCG
Organism: Micromonospora sp. CPCC 205546; assembly: GCF_036902715.1. Taxonomy (NCBI): domain Bacteria; kingdom Bacillati; phylum Actinomycetota; class Actinomycetes; order Micromonosporales; family Micromonosporaceae; genus Micromonospora; species Micromonospora sp. CPCC 205546. The sequence goes on along the minus strand of NZ_JBAKHL010000036.1, from coordinate 9,648 downwards.
TACGCGACGGCGGCCGCGTACGCGGCGCTGCGGGCGTCGTCGGTGCGTCCGGCGGTCAGCGCCAGCGCGCCGAGCGGGGCGAGGATGTAGCCGGCCTGGGCGACCGAGGACCAGGCGAGCAGCCGGACCGTACGCCGCTGGCGCAGCGCCACCAGGTTGCCGACGGTCATCGTCAGCACCGCGAGCAGGGCGAGCACCGGGCCGGTCACGTCGGCCGGCAGCGCGTACTGCACGACGGCGAGCAGGGCCACCACGCCGCCCAGCTTCGAGGCGGTGGACAGGTACGCCGCCACCGGCAGCGGCGCGCCGTCGTAGGTGGCCGGCGCCCAGGCGTGGAACGGCACCGCCGCCACCTTGAACGCCAGCCCCAGCACCACCAGCGCCACGGCGGCCGTGGTGAGCGGCAGGTCCAGCAGGTCCGGCCGGTCGGCGAGGATCGTGCCGATCCGCCCCAGGTGCAGCCCGCCGGCGGCCGCGTAGAGCAGCGCCGCCCCGAGCAGCGTCAGCGTGGTGGCGACCACGCTCACCACGAAGAAGGTGACGGCGGCCTCGGCGCTGGCCAGGCTGCCGCGGCGCAGCCCGACGAGGACGTACAGCGGGAGGGTGAGCGTCTCCAACGCCACGATCAGGGTGATCAGGTCGCCGGCCGCGCCGAGCACCACGCCGCCCGTCATCGAGCAGGCGAGCAGGAAGCAGTACTCCCCCGTCGGCGACTGCCCCGCCCGCAGCAGCGGACCGGACAACGCGAGCACACCGAGGGTGAGCAGGGCGACGACGACGGCGACCAGGGCGGCCCGGCCGCCGAAGACGTACGAGCAGTCGGGGCCGACGCAGAACGTCCGGCGCTCGCCCCCGGCGCCGACGAGCACCGCGCCCAGCGCCGTGGCCGCCGCGCCGACGGCCGCCGTCGCCAGCGTGACCCGACCACGGGCCACCAGCAGGTCGGCCAGCAGCACCAGCACGGCCGTGCCGGCGGCCAGGTACGCCGGGAGCAGCGCCACGTTGTCGACGCTCTGCACCACGCTCATGCCGATATCCCGTCACGTCCGTACCGCCGGCCCGCCTCGCTCACCGCAGCACCTCCACCAGGGCGTCGACGGGTGCCTCCGCGACGCCGAGCACCAGGGTCGGGGCCAGCCCCACCGCGAGGGCGAGCAGCACCAGCGGCACCCACGCGGCCAGTTCCCCGCCGGCCAGGCCGGGGGTGAGCCGCCCGACCGCCGCGCTGGGCCGCCCGTGCGTCACGCTGCGCAGCAGCCGCAGCAGGTACGCCGCGGTGAGCGCCCCGCCGATCGCCGCCAGCACGCCGAGGGTCGTCCAGAGCGCCCCGCCCACCTCGACGGCGGCGACCACGGCGAACGCCTCGCCCCAGAAGCCGGCCAGCCCGGGCAGGCCGAGCGAGGCGACGGCGGCGAAGCCGAGCAGCCCGGCGAGCCGGGGTGCGGTCTCGCGCAGCCCGGACAGCTCGTCCAGCGACCCGGTGTGCGTACGGTCCTTGACCGCCCCGGCGAGGAAGAAGAGCAGGCCGGTGATCACCCCGTGCGCCACGTTGCCGATCAGGGCCGCCTGGATGCCGGTGGCGGTGAGCGTGGCGACCCCGAGCAGCACGAAGCCCATATGCCCGACGCTGGAGTACGCGATCAGCCGCTTCAGCTCGCGCTGGGCGAGGCAGACCAGGGACCCGACCAGGATCGCCGCCACGGCCAGCACGCCGAGCACCGGGGCGGCCCAGCGGGCGCCCTCCGGAGCCACCCCGACCGCGATCCGGATCAGCCCGTACGTGCCCATCTTGAGCAGCACCCCGGCGAGGACCACGCTGCCGACGGTGGGTGCCTGGGTGTGCGCGTCGGGCAGCCAGGAGTGCAGCGGCCAGAGCGGGCTCTTCACCGCGAAGGCCAGCGCGAGCAGCGTGAACGCCGCGAGCTGGGTGCCCCGGGACAGCCCCGTCCCGCCGGTGAGCGCCACGATGTCGGCCGTACCCGCGGCGGACACCACCACGTAGACGCCGACCAGCAGCAGCACCGAGCCGAACAGCGTGTAGAGGGCGAACTTCGCCGCCGCCCGCCGCCGGTCCGCGCCGCCCCAACCGGCGATGATCGCGTACATCGGGAGCAGGACGACCTCGAAGAAGACGAAGAAGAGCACGAGGTCGAGGGCGAGGAAGGTGCCGAGGATGCCGACCTCGACGACCAGCAGCAGGGCCACCAGGGCCCGCCCGCTGCCGCCGTCGGGGACCTTCCACATGGTGTAGCCGCAGCAGAGCAGGGTGAGCAGGGCCGTCAGCACGACCAGCGGCCAGGAGATGCCGTCGACGCCCAGGTGGAAGCGCAGGTCGAGGCCGGGCACCCAGGGCAGGTCGAGCCGGTGCCACGGCCGCACGGCGGGGGTGCCGGCCGCGTAGGTGGTCCAGGTGCGGTCGCCGAGGAAGAGCAGCGCGGCGGCCACCAGGGTCAGCGCGGCGACGGTCGTGCCGAGCGCCCGGGCCGCGCGGTCCCGGGGCGTCGCCGCCACCGCGAGCGCGCCGAGTGCCGGCAGCGCCAGCACCGCCACCAGCAGGAACTCGCCCATGGTCACAGCGCTACCTCGGTTCGCGACTGCGGGGCCCGCAACGCCGGCTCGCTGCTCGCGCTCACGCGGCCCCTCCGATCAGGACGGCCGCCAGGCCGATCAGCAGCGCCCCGGCCAGCACGCCGACCGCCGCGCGCGGCAGCGGCGCGCGGTGCAGCGCCGCCAAGCCGCCGCCGAGGCCGAGCGCGGCCCGGCCGCTGCCCTCGACCGCGCCGTCCACCACCACCTCGTCAGCCGTACGCGTGGCGCGGGCCAGTGCCTTCGTCGGGCGTACGACCAGGGCGCGCTGGAGGTCGTCGAGCCGGAACGCGGCGGCGAAGACCGGCCGCAGCGGACCCAGCGCGGTCGCCGGGTCGGCGGCCGGGTCCCGCCGCCAGCGCAGCCAGGCCAGCCCCGCCCCGACGGCCAGCAGCGCCAGCGGCAGCAGCAGCCCCGGGCCGACGTGGACCAGGAGTCGCTCGCCCGGCTCGCCCGCGGTGGGCGTGAGCAGCAGCCGGCGCGCGAAGGCCCAGTCGAAGCCGGCGAGGCCGAGCAGGGCGGCCGGCACGGCGAGCAGCAGCACGGGCCAGCGCATCACGGCGGGCGGGTCGTGCGGGTGGGCCAGCGGGATGCGCGTCTCGCCGAAGAAGCTGCGCAGCAGCAGTCGGGTGGCGTACCAGGCGGTGACGGCGACGCCGACGAGCCCGGCCAGCCAGACCAGCCAGCCCACCCAGGACGGGGCGGGCCCGGTCCCGTGCAGGGCGGCGTCCCCGGCGACGGTGAGCACGCCCTCCTTGCTCCAGAAGCCCGACAGCGGGGGCACCCCGGCCAACGCCCCGAGCCCGACCACCGTGCACCAGAAGGTCACCGGCATGCTCCGGCGCAGCCCGCCCATGCGGGACATCAGCGTGGTGCCCACGGCGTGGATCACCGCACCGGCGGCGAGGAACAGCAGTGCCTTGAACGCGGCGTGGGTGAGCAGGTGGAACAGCGCGGCCGGCGGCGAGCCGACCGCCAGCGCGCCGGTCATGTAGCCGATCTGGGAGACCGTCGACCAGGCCAGCACGCGCTTGAGGTCGTCCTGGGCGGTGGCGGCGAACGCGCCGAGCAGCAGGGTCACCGAGGCCATCACGCCGAGCACGGCCAGCGCGGTCGGCGTCACCTCGAACAGCGGGTAGAGGCGCGTGACGGCGTACACGCCGGCGGCGACCATCGTGGCGGCGTGGATCAGCGCCGAGATCGGCGTCGGGCCGGCCATCGCGTCGGGCAGCCAGGTGTGCAGCGGGAACTGGGCGCTCTTGCCGGCCACCCCGGCGAGCAGCAGCAGGCAGGCGGCGGTCAGCGTACCGGTGGCGTGGTCGTGGGCGAGCACGTCGGCGATGCGGAAGCTGCCGGCCGAGACGCCGAGCAGCGCGATGCCGAGCAGGAAGCCGACGTCGCCGACCCGGGTCACCAGGAACGCCTTCATGGCGGCGGCCGGCGCCTCCGGCAGCCGGCGGTCGTGGGCGATGAGCAGATAGGAGCAGATGCCCATCACCTCCCAGCCGACCAGCAGCAGGATCAGGTCGCCGGCGACCACCACCAGCAGCATGGCGGCGGTGAAGAGGCTGATCTGCGCCGCGTAGGGCGGGTAGCGGTGGTCGGTGTCGACGTCGTCGTGCGGGCCCCGGCGCAGGTAGCCGACCGAGTAGACCTGCACGGCCAGGGCCACCGCCGCGACCGCGACGGCGACCAGCGCGGCGGCGCCGTCCAGCCGTACCCCGAGGCTCACGGTCAGCCCACCCGGCTCCACCCAGGTGGTGGACGCCTCGGCCGGCCGGTCGAGGGTGACCAGCAGGGCCACGGCCAGCGCCAGCGCACCGGCCGCCCCCGCCACGCCGAGCGTGACGGCCACCCGCCGCGCCCGGTCAGCGCCCGTCCCGGCAACGCGCGGCGCCGGCGGCAGGAGCAGGCCGAGCAGGCCCGCCACCAGCGGTACGGCCGGCAGCAGCGCGCCGAGCAGCGTCGTCGTGTTCACCGCTCCCCCTCCGGGCGCTCGGTCAGCGGCACCTCGTCGACGGCGACGGTGGCCCGCAGCCGGTAGAGCTGGAGCACGATCGCCAGGCCCACCCCGATCTCGGCGGCGGCCAGCACGATCACGAAGAGCGCGAAGACCTGCCCGCCGTGCGGCAGTTGCGCGCGTACGGTGGTGTCGGCGGTGACCAGGATCAGGTTGACCGCGTTGAGCATCAGCTCAACGGCCATCAGCACCAGCACCGCGTTGCGCCGACGCAGCACGCCGTAGACGCCGAGGCCGAACAGCAGGGCGGCGGTGACGTACGGGATGACGGGCCTCACCGCGACCGCCCGCCGTCGTCGCCCGGGCGTCCGCCGCCGACCGCCGTGCCGGAGCCCCCGGGGCCCGGCCCGCCGGTGCGGGACCGGGCGGTGCCCGGCTCCCCGGCCTTCGGCCGGCCGATGTCGGGGCGGGAGATCACGATGGCGCCGATCAGGGCGGACAGCAGCAGCACCGAGAGCACCTCGAAGGGCAGCACCCAGCTGCGGAAGATCTGGTCGCCCAGGCGTTCCGCGGTGCCCGCCTCGGGCAGCTCCACGGCCGTCCAGCGGTAGGCGTCGACCAGCAGGGCGGCCAGCCCGAGCCCCGTGCCGCCGCCGACCAGCGCCGCCGCCCAGCCGGGCCGGTCCAGGTCGTCGGAGGCGCCGATCGGGGCGCGGGTGAGCATCACCGCGAAGAGCAGCAGCACCACCACCGCGCCGACGTAGATCAGCACCTGCACCCAGGCCACCAGCTCGGCGGTGAGCACCAGGTACATCCCGGCCAGCGCGCCGAGGCAGAGCACCAGGTAGAGGCCGGCCCGGACCAGGTGCCGGGTGGCCACCACCAGCACCCCCGAACCGACCGCCAGCGCGCCGAGGGCGAGCAGCAGCACGTCCGCACCGGTCATGCGCCGGCCTCGGGCTCGGGGCGTACGGGTGGGGCGGCGGGACGGGCGGCGGGCGCGGCCGGAACCGCGGCCTTGCGCGCGGCGGCGGTCTCCTCCTTCGCCGGCTCGCCGTTCGGGTCGTGCGCGGGCGGCGGCGGTACGGTCCCCATCCACTGCCCGAGGTGGTCCTTGTCGTGCAGCAGGTCCTTGATGTCGTACTCGGAGTATTCGAACTCCGGCGACCAGTAGAGGGCGTCGAAGGGGCAGACCTCCACGCAGATCCCGCAGTACATGCAGAGCGAGAAGTCGATGTCGAACTTGTCGAGCACGTTGCGCTGGCGGGGGCGGGCGGCGCCGGGCACCGCCACCTCCTCCTTGTGCGAGTCGATGTAGATGCACCAGTCCGGACACTCCCGGGCGCACAGCATGCAGACCGTGCAGTTCTCCTCCAGCAGCGCGATCACCCCGCGCGAGCGGGGCGGCAGCTCGGGGGCGACGTCCGGGTACTGCTGGGTGGTCGAGCGGCGCGTCATCGTCTTCAACGTGACCGCGAGCCCCTTCACCAGGCCCGCGCCCGGCAGGCCCCGGTCTCCGCCGGCGCCGCCCGGCTCGCTGCGCTCGCTGCGGTCGGTCATGCCGACCATCCTGCCCTGTGGCCGCGGCGCGCGCGACCACCACCCGGGGTCTGCCGGCGGTACGGTGCAGCGGGGAGAAGGACGCACCGGAAAGGGCTCGCCATGACCGCCGCGCTGCAGGGCGACCAGCCGCCGCCGGGCGGGTGGACGGTCGACGACCTCGACCGCCTGCCCGACGACGGCCGCCGCCACGAACTCCTGGACGGAAACCTCATCGTGTCGCCCTCCCCCACGCGACTCCACCAGTCGATCGCACTGATGCTCGGTGCGGCTCTTCAGGAAAGCTGCCCCGCCGACCTCGACGTCACGCAGGGCGTCGAGGTGCGGCTCTCCCGCACCCGGGCCTTCATCCCCGACGTGCTGGTCACGGAGCTGGACGCGGCCTCGCGCAACCCGTCGCACTACCGGCCCCACGAGGTGATGCTGGTGGTCGAGATCGTCTCCGAGGGGTCGCGGAGCATCGACCGGGTGCTCAAGCCCGCGCTCTACGCCGAGGCCGACATCCCCTACTTCTGGCGGATCGAGACCGAGTCGGGGATCGTCGTGCACGCCCACAAGCTCGACCCGGCCAAGCGCGTCTACGTCGAGCAGGCCCGGATGACCGACGGCATCCTCGTCCCGGAGCCGTGGGAGATCGACATCCCGCTGAGCAGGATCACGCCCCGGTCCCGCTGATCCCGCCGGGCGCGGGCGGGAGCATCTCCACGCCCAACTGCTGCAGGAGCTGGAACAGCTCGTTGCAGCTCCACACGTCGACGATCCGGCCCGCGTCGTCGAAGCGCAGGAAGCTCGCCCCCGAGTAGCTGACCACCTGCCCGGTCGGCGGCACCGGACCGAACGGCCCGGCCTGCGTGCCGGCCGCCCGCCAGTGCACCGCCACCCGGTCCCCGGCGGCCACCACGTCCACGATCTTGTAGCGCAGGTCCGGGAAGGCGGCGCGGCGTTCCCGGTGCCACGCCAGCGTCGCCTCCGGGCCGGCCCCGCCCAGCCCCGGGCACTCCGGCGACACCAACTCGTACGCCGACTCCTCCCGCGCGCCGTTCCACACGTCGGCGATGAAGCGTCGGGCCGCCGCCTCCACATCGATCATCGCGGCAGCCTAACCGCCGGCCGGCCCGGCCCCGCCGGCCGCAGCCCTCCACCGTCGGACGGCGCGACGGCCCAGGTCGGCACTCGGCGCGCCTGAGGGCGGCGCAGCCGCCATGATGGGACGAGCGACGGGCGACGGCGGAGGGGTGGGGCATGGGCGGCACGACCGAGGGCGGCACGACGGCTGATGCGGGAGGCACCGCCACCAGCGGCGACGAGGTGCTGATGCGCACCGGCGGCAGGTACGTCGAGCCGGGCGGCGAGTTCACCCGGGACCAGCGCTACATCGCCACCCGGATCACCGCCGACGCCCGGGACGGCTGGCCGGTGGAGCCCGGCCGGTACCGGCTGGCGGTCAGCCGCGCCTGCCCCTGGGCGAACCGGCTGATCATCGTGCGGCGGCTGCTCGGGCTGGAGGACGCGATCTCGATGGCGGTGGCCGGCCCGACGCACGACAAGCGGAGCTGGACGTTCGACCTCGACCCGGGCGGGCGCGACCCGGTGCTCGGCATCGAGCGGCTGGCCGAGGCGTACTTCGCCCGGTTCCCCGGCTACGAGCGGGGCATCACGGTGCCCGCGATCGTGGACGTGCCGACCGGGCAGGTGGTCACGAACGACTTCGGGCGGATGAGCCTCGACCTGTCCACCGAGTGGACGGCGTACCACCGCGAGGGGGCGCCCGACCTCTACCCGGAGCGGCTGCGCGACGAGATCGACGAGGTGAGCGCGCTGCTGTTCCGGGACGTCAACAACGGCGTCTACCGGTGCGGCTTCGCCGGCGACCAGGCGGCGTACGAGAAGGCGTACCACCGGCTCTTCGACCGGCTGGACTGGCTGGACGAGCGGCTGGCGGGGCGGCGCTACCTGGTCGGGGACACCATCACCGAGGCGGACGTGCGGCTGTTCACCACGTTGGTCCGCTTCGACCCGGTCTACCACGGCCACTTCAAGTGCAACCGGAGCAAGCTGACCGAGATGCCGGTGCTCTGGGCGTACGCCCGGGACCTGTTCCAGACGCCGGGCTTCGGCGACACGATCGACTTCGACCACATCAAGCGGCACTACTACGAGGTGCACCGCGACATCAACCCGACCGGCGTGGTGCCGCTCGGACCCGACCTGGCGAACTGGCTCACCCCGCACGGCCGGGAGGCGCTCGGCGGCCGGCCGTTCGGCGACGGCACCCCGCCCCCGCCGCCCCCGCCCGCCGAGCGCGTCGACCCCGCCCACACCCCGCTGCCCTGACGGACGGCACGCCGCCACGGCCCGTACGCGGTGCCGTGGCGGCCCGGGTGGCACCTCGCGGCGGTGGCCGCCCTACAGCGCCACGCGGACGGCGGCCGTGAGGACGAGCTGCCCCAGGGAGACGGGGACCAGGACGAGCCAGCAGAGGCGCTGGAGCTGGTCCTCGCGCAGCCGGGGGTAGGAGACCCGGATCCAGATGATCAGGAACGAGACGGCGAAGACCTTCAGGAGGGTCCACAGCCAACCGAGCTGCGCGTCGGCGAACGGCCCCTGCCAGCCACCGAGGAAGAGCACGGTGGTGAGCGCGGCGATCACCACGATGCCGACGTACTCGGCGAGCAGGAAGAACGCGAACCGCAGACCCGTGTACTCCGTCATGTAGCCGAAGACCAGCTCCGAGTCGGCCACCGGCATGTCGAACGGCGGGCGGCGGATCTCGGCGAGCCCGGCGAGGAAGAAGACCACCATGGCGGGGGCCTGCCAGAGCAGCCACCAGGGCTGCCACGCCTCGACGATGCCGGAGAGGCTGAGCGTGCCGGCCGCCATGGCCACCGAGGCGGCGGCCAGCACCAGCGGCAGCTCGTAGCCGAGCAGCTGGGCCGCCCCGCGCAGGCCGCCCAGGAGGCTGTACTTGTTGGCCGACGCCCACGCCGACATCAGCACCGCCACCACGCCCACGCCCACGACGGCCAGCACGAAGAACAGGCCGATGTCCAGCGGCTGCCCGACCAGGTCGTCCGGGCCGAGCGGGATCACCAGCAGGACCAGCAGGTAGGGCACGAGGGCGACCACCGGGGCGAGCCGGAACACCGCCCGGTCCGCCTCCCGGGGCGTGACGTCCTCCTTCTGCACGAACTTCACGCCGTCGGCCACCAGTTGGGCCCAGCCGTGGAAACCGCCCGCGTACATCGGGCCGAGCCGGCCCTGCATGTGCGCCATCACCTTGTGCTCGGCCTGCCCGACCAGCAGCGGCAGGGTGAGGAAGGCGACCAGCACGCCGCCCACCCGGATGACCAGCTCCAGCCACAGTGGCATCAGGACGTACCTCCGTCGTCGCCGGACCGCCCCGACGCGGCCGGCCCCTCCGGCGACGGCCGGTCCGCCGGCGGGCCGGAGCGGGAGACCCCACCGCCGGACGCTGCGGACGTCGGACCGGCGGCCGGCGGGTCGGCGGGCGGCGGGTCGGCGGGCGGCGGGTCGGCGGGCGG